>SXHE01000245.1 GCA_005773755.1 Planctomycetia bacterium | reverse complement strand
GTGGGAGCACCGCGTTCTCGCACGGTGCTCCCACCCCGTCGCTTACGCTCCGGGTTCGCCGCCTAATCGTCCTCGTCGTCCTTCAGTGTGGCCTTGCTGACGATCTGCGCTTGCACGGCGGCCGGCACCATGTCGTAGTGACTCAGTTCCATCGCGTAGGAGCCTTGCCCCTGGGTCATGCCGCCGAGCTGGGCGGCGTAGCGGGCCACTTCCGCGAGCGGGGCGCGAGCATAGATCACGGTCATGTCGCCCGGCACGGTGTCCTGGTTCTCGACGTGCGCGCGCTTGGTGGGCAGGTCGCCCAGCACGGCCCCGGTGTACTTGGTGGGCACCGTGATTTCGAGCTTCACGATGGGTTCCAGCAGCGCGGGCCGGGCCGCGAGGAACGCCTTACGGAACGCGTGCCGGGCCGCGGTCTTGAACGCCGCTTCGGACGAGTCCACGTCGTGGTACTTCCCGAAGTGGACCTCCACCGCGCAGTCCTGGATGCGGTAGCCCGCGACCACCCCGCGCTCGAGCATCTCCTTGCACCCCTTCTCGATGGCCGGCAGGAAGTTGTTCGGGATCGTGCCGCCGACGATGTGGTCGAGGAACGCGAAGTTGTACGCCGGGTCGTAGTGGACGCCGCGCAGCTTCTCGAACCGGCTCTTGTTGGCGAACTGCTCCTCGCACTGCTGCTGGGTGGTGATCTCGCGCGCCAGGTGGTACATGCGGATGTGGACCTCGGCGAACTGGCCGCGCCCGCCGGTCTGCTTCTTGTGCTTGTGGTCGCCGGCCGCGTCGCCGCCGATGGTCTCGCGGTACGGGATCTTCGGCTCCTTCGTGTTCACCTCGACACCGAACCGGGCCTTCAGCCGCTCGCGGATGATGTCCAGGTGGAGCTGGCTCACGCCGCTAATCACCAGCTCGTGCGTTTGGGTGTCGTGCGTCACCTTCACGGTCGGGTCTTCGGCCGCGAGCTTGTGCAGCCCGACGGAGATTTTCTGCTCGTCGCCGCGGGTCTTCGGCTCGATGGCGAGGCCGAACATCGGGGTCGGGAAGTGCGGCAGCGGCAGCTTCGGCGCGTGGTTGGTGAACGCGATCGTGTCGCCGATCTCCAGTCCTTCGACCTTCGCGATGGCGACGATATCGCCCGGCCCGACCTCGTTCACCTGGCTCGTCGCCTTGCCCTGCGCTTCGAGCAGGTGCCCGACGCGGAGCGTCTGCCCGCTGCGCAGGTTCACCACGTTGTGGTTGTGCTGCAGCTTGCCCGCGAGCACCCGCACGAAACTCAGGTGCCCGACGAACTTGTCGTTGACCACCTTGAACACCTGCGCGACGAACTCTTCCTGCTCGGTCGGCTGGAGCTGGTGCGACATGCCGTTGGCGCTCACCTCCAGCCCGGCGAGGCGCTTGGCCGCGAAGCTCGGCGACAGCCCGTACCGCGAGAGCGCGTCGAGCACCTCCTTCACGCCCTTGTCCTTCTTCGCGCTGGCACAGAAGATCGGGACCAGTGTGCCCGCTTCCATCGCGCGGGTGATGTCGCCTTCGAGTTCCGCGACCGTGACTGCGCCCTCGCTCAGGTACTTCTCCAGGAGTGACTCGTCGGCCTCGACCACGGCCTCGATGAGCTGCACGCGGGCCGCGTTCACGTCGACCGGGCACGTCGCGGGAATCTTCGTGGCCGGGTCGAGCAGGCAGTACACACCGCCGAAGTCCGGGCCGGTCGTGTCCGGCACGTTGAACAGCACGCACTGCGCGCCCAGGCCGGCGCGGATCGACTCGACCAGCGCCGGCAGATCGACCTTTTCCCCGTCCAGTTTGTTGATGACGACGGCGCGCGACAGCCCGAGCGCGGTCGCTTCGGCGAACATGCGGCGGGTGTTCATCTCGACGCCGTTGACCGCGGAGACGACGACCACGGCCGTTTCGACGGCCGCGAGCGCTTCGAGCGCCGCCCCGATGAAGTCCGGCGAGCCGGGCGCGTCGAGGATGTTCAGGTGCTTGCCGTCGTGGTCGGCGTGGAGGACGTGGGTGTCGATGGAGAAGTGGTGCTTGTGTTCCTCGTCGTCGGAGTCGGCCACCGAGGTGCCGTCGTCGACGCTGCCCATCCGGTCGACCGCGTGGGCCTCGAACAGGAGGGCATCGGCCAGGCTGGTCTTGCCCGCGGCGCGGTGCCCCACCAGTGCAATATCCCGGACGTTCTCGACCAAGTGCTTAACGGCCATGACGCGATCTCCACGGAGAGAGGTGACAGCGCGCGTCTTCAGATCGTTTAGCCGCGACCCACAGGGGAGCGCGCCAGAGTCAGCGCTTCGGACAAATCGATTGCTCCTTCGTACAGCGCGCGGCCGATGATGCAGCCGGGAATCCGTTCCGCCATCAGCCGGCGCACGTGCTCCAGCGTGCAGACGCCGCCGCTGGCGATCACCGGCAGCGGCACCGCGTCGCGCATCTCGATCAGGGCCTCGAAGTTCGGTCCGCTCATCATCCCGTCTTTGGCGATGTCGGTGTACACGACCGCGGCCAGCGGCGAGTCGCTCACCTGGCGCGCCAGATCGACGGCCTTGACGCTCGACACTTCGAGCCAGCCCTCGGTGGCGACGAACCCGCCCTTCGCGTCCACGCCCAGCACGATCTGGTCCGGGTGGCGCTGCGCGACCGTGCGCACCCACTCCGGCGATTGCAGCGCGCGGGTGCCGAGCACGGCCCAGCGCACGCCCCACTCGAACACGGTGGCGAGGTCGGCGTCGGTGCGCAGCCCGCCGCCGAGCTGCACCGGCACCCCGGCGGCGCGAACAATGTCGCGGATCACGCTTCCGTTCACCGGCATGCCGGCCTTCGCGCCGTCCAGATCGACGACGTGAACGCGGTCCGCGCCGAGTTCGGCCCACCTGCGGGCGACCGCGGCTGGGTCGTCGGAGAAGATCGTCTGTTGCGAGTAATCGCCCTGCCGCAGCCGCACGGCGCGGCCGTTCAACAAGTCGATCGCGGGGAAGATGAACATGATTCCGTCCGTTGGGCCGTAGGTATTCTTCACGGCCACGGGCGCGAAAGCAAGCGAATTGAAGGAATCGTGAAGGGCGATGGGCCGCCTTGTAGGTCGCGGTCGAGCGAGGCTTTGCGAGCGAGGCCCGACGGCCAG
>SXHE01000244.1 GCA_005773755.1 Planctomycetia bacterium | reverse complement strand
GCGCTGTACCTCGGCAAGATGAGCGGGGCGAAGGTCGAGATCGTGACTGCGGAGCCGAAGGCCGACGACAAGCGCGTGCGCGTGTATGTGGGCGCGCCGGCGGTCGCGGTGTTCGGCGCACCGACGAAGACGGCCGCGTTCAAGCAGGGCTTCCGCTTCGTCGTGAGCGCGAAGGGCGTCGGGTTACTTGGCGAATCAGACCTCGCGAGTAGCTACGCGGTGTTCGAGTTGCTCGACCGCCTCGGTTGCCGCTGGTTCATGCCCAGCGAGATGGGCGAAGTGGTTCCTGCGCTGCCGACGATCACCCTGAAGGACATCGACTTCAACTCCGCGCCGGGCACGATCTACCGCGGCATCTGGTACGCGGACGAGGCGTACAAGCGGCGGAACCGGCTGGGCGGGCTGCTCCTCAGCGCCGGGCACGCGCTCGAGATGTACGTCTCGAAGGAGGACCGCGACAAGCACCCGGACTGGCGGGCCGAGATCGGCGGCAAGCCGCACCCGCACCGGCTCAAGTGGAGCAGCGCGACGCTGGCCGACGGCCTCGCCGACAAGCTGCTCGCCATGCACCTCAAAGACCCGACGCCGACCTACTCGCTCTCGCCGGACGACGGCGTGGACTGGTGCGAGTCGAAGGACGACAAGGCGCTCGACGCCGGCGACTTCGACCCGACGCACCAGCAGACCGCGATCACCGACCGGCTGATGGTGCTGACCAACCGCGTCGCGACGCGCGTGACCGTGAAAAACCCCGACGTGCTGTTCGGCGTACTGGCCTACGCGCAGTACACCCGCCCGCCGGTGCGCGAGAAGGTCCACCCCAGCGTCGTGCCGCAGATCGCCCCGATCACCTACAGCCGCGGCCACCCGATGAACGACGACCGCGTGCCCGGCAACCGCGACCTGCGCAACCTGATCGAGGGTTGGGCCAAGAAGTCGAAGTACACGTCCATGTACTACTACGCCTACAACCTCGCGGAGCCGGTCGCGCCGCAGCCGTTCCTCGCGAAGTGGGCCGTCGATGTACCGTTCGCGCTCAAGAACAACTGCCAGTTCTGGCAGCCGGAGACAATGACCACGTTCGAGACCAACATGCACGCGCTGTACATGGCGAACCGGCTGGCGTGGAACCCCGCGCTCAAGCCGGAAGACGTGTACGCCGAGATCGATGCCAAGTTCTACGGGGCCGCGGCGAAGGAGATGACCGCGTACTGGCAGTTCGTCGATGCCGTGTGGGTGAACACGCCCGAATACTCCGGCTGCGGGTTCGGCTACCTGCGGCGCTGGACGCCCGAACGTATGGCCGAAGCGCGCCGGCTGTTGAATGCCGGCGGCGCGGCGACGAAGTCGCCCATGGAGAAGAAGCGCGTCGCGCTGGCGGACGACTCGTTCAAGCTGTTCGAGCTGTTCATCAAGCTCCGTCGCGATCAGGCCGATGGGCACTTTGCGACCATCGCGGAGGAAGCCGCGACGTGGCGCAAGCGCGTGGTCGAGCTGAGCGAACAGTACAAGGATCAGTACTGCTTCACGAAGGTCGGCTGGACCCCGCACACCATCGGCGGCTCGTACTTCGACCAGTTCTACCAGCAGACCTACAACGACGCCGGCCGCGTCGCCAAGCACTTCGACATCCTCGGCAAGCCGCTGACGCAGTTCACCTATCAGGCCGACCCGGACAAGAAGGGCGAGGCCGCGGGGTGGCACAAGCCGGAGTTCGCGGACACCGCTTGGGAGAAAACCGACGTGTGCCGCGAGACGTGGAGCACGCTCGGCCGGCACGATTACTTCGGCGCGCTCTGGTATCGCACGACCATCGAGTTGCCGAAGGTGCCCGAAGGCCGGCGCATCTTCCTCTGGCTGGGCAGCACGGACGGCAGCGCGAAGGTGTTCGTCAACGGGCAACTGGTGAAGCACAAGGGCAGCGACGGCAAGCCCACGGACGACGTGACCGGGTTCTGCCAGCCGTTCAGCTTCGAGATCACGAGCATCGCGAAGGCGGGAGTGAACAGCATCGCGATCCTGACCACGCGCAAGGACTTCAACGAACTCGGCACCGGCGGGTTGCTCGCGCCGGTGATGGTGTACGCCGAGAAGCGGCCCGATTGGGTGCAGTCGACGGCGCACGCGGTGCCGTTCCACACCGCTCCCGAGGGCGAGGGCTACTTCTCCATCATCGAAGGCCACAACGGGAAGCTGTACGTCGGCACGCACGCCAACGGCGTCAACTCGTGGCTCGTCGAGTTCGACCCGAAAACGAAGGCCATGAAGGTCGTCGTCGATTGCCACAAGGCCATCGGCAAAGATCTGAAGGGCTTCGGCTCGCAGGCCAAGATTCACACCCGCAACAACGTGGGCGCGAGCGGGAAGATCTACTTCGGCACCAAGCAGGGCTACCCCGACGAGAAGAAGGAGAAGCGCGAGGACTACCCCGGCGGGTACCCGATGGTGTACGACCCGAAGACCGGCGAAACGAAGGTGTACGACATCCCGGTGAAGCACCACGGGATCAACAGTATCACGCCCGACGAGGCCCGCGGGGTCGCGTACATCTCGACGTGTTCGGACGGCCGCCCCGGTCCCGGCGAAAGCTCCATCTTCCTCGTCCTCGACCTGAAAACGGGCAAGTACAAGGAGTTGATCGACACGAAGCACATCTACGGCTTCATCGTGATCGACCACCTCGGCCGCGCCTATCACCCGTTGATGGGCGGCGAGATCGCGCGCTACGACCCGAAGACGGGCAAGCTCGACAGGCTGAAGCAGACCATCGACGGCAACACGCCGGACATCGACAAGAACCTCGTGCAAAAACCGAGCGGGCACCCGATCAACTGGGACATCTCGCCCGACGGCAAAACGCTTTACAGCGTGCCGATGAGCACCAACAAGCTGTACGCCTACGACCTCACCGCCGCCGGCGACACACTCAAGGGCAAGGATTTGGGCACGCTCGTGCCGGTCGCGGCGGCGGGCGAGACCGACTGCCGGGCCATGTGCGTCGGGCCGGGCAGCAAGGTGTGGGCCAGCGTCACGCGCACCAGCGCGTGGGGCATCAGCCTGCACCACATCGTCAGCTACACGCCGGGCGACAAAGCGCCGCGCGACCACGGCCCGGTGGCGATCAAGAACCCGGACTACGCGCCGTTCACCGACAAGAACGGCAAGCCGACGCCGTTCCATCACGGCGTGTTCAAGACGCCTGCCGGCGTGACGACGAGCAAGTTCGTAACGCTCGGCGTGTGCCAGACGAAGGCCGGCGGCGTGTACGTGCTGATGCTCGCGCCGTACACGGTGTTGGAGATCGCGCCGGCGGACTTGAAGTGACCCAACGACTCTCGTCCCTTTGGGACGAACGCTAAACGAGGAACTCCATGCGCCACTCAGTTGTGATTGCCCTCGCCCTCTGCGCCGTCACCAGCGCCGCCGATAAGGACGAGCTGTTCGTCTCGAAGCCGTTCACCGAGAAGAACAGCTTCACGGCCGGCATCGAGGGGCCGTGCTGCGACAAGGACGGCAACCTGTACCTCGTCGCGATGAAGAAGGCCACCGACATCGCGAAGGTCACGCCCGACGGCAAGGCCGAAGTGTGGGTCACGTTGCCGGGCAAGAGCACCGGCAACGGCATCGTGTTCGACAAGGCCGGCACGATGTTCGTCGCGGACTACGCCGGGCACAACGTGCTCAAGATCGACATGAAGACCAAGAAGATCGAGGTGTTCGCGCACGAGCCCAAGATGAACCAGCCCAACGACCTCGCCATCGCCCCGGACGGCACCCTGTACGCCAGCGACCCGAACTGGGACAAGAGCACCGGGCAACTCTGGAAGATCGACACCACCGGTAAGGTGACGCGGTTGGCGACCGACATGGGCACGACCAACGGCATCGAGGTGTCGCCCGACGGGAAGACGCTGTACATGAACGAGAGCGTGCAGCGCAACGTGTGGGCGTTCCCGATCAAGGCCGACGGCGCGCTGGGCGAGAAGAAGCTGCTCAAGAAGTTCGAGGACCACGGGTTCGACGGGATGCGGTGCGACGCCGACGGCAATCTGTACATCACGCGCTACGGCAAGGGCACCGTGGTGAAGCTGTCGCCGAAGGGCGAGGTGCTGAAGGAGATCGACGTGCTGGGCAAGCAGCCGAGCAACATCTGCTTCGGCGGGTCGGACGGCCGCACCGCCTACGTCACCGAGGTCGAGCACAAGCGCGTCGTCAGCTTCCGCGTGGACAAGCCCGGCCTCGCCTGGGAACGGTGGCAGAAGAAGTAAGGGGCGACCATGAACCGCTATAGTCTCGCACTGGTTGCGGCGCTCTCGATTGCGCCGTCGGTTCGTGCCGACTCCAAGCCGCTTGCGCGGGCGTGGGAGTACGAGACCAAAGGCAGCCTCCCGCAAGCGGCCGCTGTCGATCAGAAGGATCGCAAGCACCTGTTCGTTGCGCTCAAAAGCGGCGGGCTTGCGGTCCTGAAGCTCGGCGGCGCGAACGAGCCGCCGAAGGAAGTCGCACGAGTCGCGGGGTTGGCGCTGGGCAATCTCGATGCGATGAACCTCGCTCAGCGCGGCGACCTCCTCTTCGTCGCACTCGGTGATTTCTTCGCGGCGAAGGGCGCACACGCGGGGCTTGCGGTGGTGAACGTCGCAAACCCGGCCGCGCCGAAGGTACTCGGCCTGTGGACGTCTCCGCAACCGGTGAAGGGCGCGGCGGTCGTCGCGGTCGATGCGACGTACGCGTACCTCGGCGCGATGACCGAGGGGGTGATGATCTTCGACATCAACACACCGGCGAAGATCAAGCACGTCTCCACGTTCCAGCCGGACGTGAACTTCCCGCGCGCGAAGCCGAACGCGGTTCAGCACCCCAACGCCCGCGGCATGGCGGTCGCCGGCGACCGCCTGTACCTCGCGTACGACGCCGGCGGGCTGCGCGTCCTCGACGTTACCGACCGCGCGAAGCCGAAGGAGATCGGCCGCTACACCAACGCCGCGATGATGAAGAAGCAGCAAGCCTACAACAACGTCGTCCTCGACGGCGACCTGTTGTACGCGGCGATCGACTACGCCGGCCTGGAACTGCTGAACGTCAAGAACCCGGCGCAGATCAAGCAAGTCGGGTGGTGGAACCCGTGGGAGGCCGACACGCTTAAGAATCTCTGGTTCAACAGCGGCGGGCACACGAATCAGCTCGCGCTGGACAAGAAGCAGAAGTTGGTGTTCCTCTCCGCGGGCAAGAGCGAGCTTCAGGTGGTCGATTTGTCCGCGCCCGCGAAGCCGGTGCTCGCCCGGCACTACGCAACCGAAAAGGCCGAACGCGGCGCGTGGGGCGTGACGCTGGCCGACGACGTGGCGTACCTCACCTACGTTCAGGCCGTGATTCCGTTCAAGGGAACGTGGTCGGGCGTCGTGGCGGTGAAGACGAAGTGAGGGGTCGCGAAGCCGCGAGCGGCTACACCAGCGCAATCACATGGTTGCTCAGTTGCTCGCTCCCCTGCTCCGTCACCAGATAGTTGTGCTCGATGCGCAGGCCGCCGACGCCATCGACGTACAGGCCCGGTTCGAGCGTGACCACGTCGCCGGCGACGAGCGTTTCCGATGAGTTCTTCACAATGTACGGCGGCTCCGGGTGGCAGATGCCGAGGCCGTGGCCGCCGTGCGTCGTGAAGTATTTCGCCTTGTCGCCGAAGGCCGTTCGCATGGCATCGTAGACGTGCTGACAGGTCGCGCCCGTTTTCAGCTCCTTCGCACCCGCGGCAATCGCCTTCAGGCTCAGGTCCATCAGTTGTTGTTGCTCCGCGGTGGGCTTCCCGCCAACACAGATCGTGTTTGTGAAGTCGCTGCGGTAGCCTTGCACGATCACCGAGTAGTCGAGGATGAAGAACTCGCCGGCTTCGAGTTTGTGCGGTGTGGGTGGGCCCCCGCGCTTCTTCTGGCCGGGCGACACGGTAAAATCGCCGTACACCACGGCCCAGTGGCCGAGCGCCGCGTACACCGCGTTGCACACGCCAGCGTACACCTCAAGTTCCGTCATGCCCGGCTTGATGTTGGCGCGGCCCCAGGCGTGCCCGGCGTCGGTGGCCCTCATGCACGTCTTCAGCAGCGCGACCTCGTCCGGGTCTTTGCGGCGGCGCATGTCCGCGGTGATGGCGAACACCTGCGGGGCGAGCGAGTCCGAGAGCGAGTCGTGAACACGCCCGCCGGCCGCTTCGACTGCGGCGCGGAGCATCAGCCGCCGCGTGCCGGTTTCGGCCTCCTGCCCGGTGTACCACGTCAGCGCCTCGCGCTTGTCGGCGTGCGACAGCTCGACGCTCTTGGGCAGCTTGTTGTCGTGGAACAGGGTGGCGTGCCCGTCCGGGCGCAGCACGAGCACCCCGCCGAAGTCGGCGGACATGCAGTTCCCGTCCACGTGGAAGTTGGCGAAGTAGCGCAGGTGGATCGGGTCCGCGAGCACGACCGGCGCGGTCGGGCGCAGGCGGTCGAGGAACCGTAGCCGCCGCGCGCGGCACCCTTCAGCGGTCAGCATGGTTGCACCCTTACTCCCCAGAGAGATCGACGCCGCCCTTCGACTCCGACTTGTAGATGATGTCCACCGCGAGCGTGGCGGCCAGTAACAGCATCTTCGCCATCGGTTGCTCCGCCAGGTCCGGGGCCACCTTCAGGAAGTAGTTGTCCGCGGAGAAGAACACCTCGCGCGCCAGCCCGGCCGCGCCGCCGATCTTCTTCGACACCTCGCCCAGCTCGACCTTCCCGTCTTCGGTCAGGAACTTGTAGTGGAACCCGAACATGCGGCCCTTGACGTGCGCGAAGTACTTATTGTCCTTGTCGTACACGTGGAACCCGCCGCTGATGGTGAGGAACTTGCTCTTGAAGTACCCCACCAGTTCGCCCTGAGAGTCGCGGACCTCGACGCGCGAGCGGAACAGGTACCAGCCGCGGCGGATCGTGAACACGAGTGCGTCGTCGGGCTTCTCGCGCACCTCGACCGTCGTGGGCATGAACTGCTTGCTCACCACCCAGCGGAGCACTTTCGTCAGCCCGCCGATGTTCTCGACGGCGGAGCCGACCAGCTCACCGCTCTCGCCGTTCTTGATGTCGTAGCTCTGCACCGACGAGAGGATCTTCTTGTGCTCGGTGATCGCGAACGTGTTGCACTCCAGCACGGCGTTCTCCGCGAGTGTGTTATCCAACGGGCCGGGACACGGTTGGAGATATAACCTGTTCTGTGTCCGTCTACCGGCAATGGGCCCGCCGTGTCCGCGCAACTGCTCGACAAACGCGAAGTTCGCATCCGCCGCATGTTCGGCCAGATCGCTCCGTGGTACGACTTCCTCAACCACCTGCTGAGTCTGAACATCGACAAGCAGTGGCGCGACCGCACCGCGCGGCTGGTGCCGCCCGGCCCCGCTAGCCTGGGACCGATCCTCGACCTCTGCACGGGCACTGGCGACCTCGCTCTTACCTACGACCGCGCCGCGCGCGGCCTGGTGCCGATCATCGCCGCGGACTTCGCGCACGAAATGCTGGTGCGCGGGTTGAAGAAGGCGCGCCTGGCAGAAGCAAGTTCGCGCGTGAACTTCGTGGAAGCCGACGCGCAGGCGCTGCCGTTCGCGGACGACACGTTCCAACTCGTGACCAACGCCTTCGGGCTGCGGAACATCACGGACATGGGCCAGGGCCTGCGCGAGATGGTTCGCGTGACGCGCCCCGGCGGGCGGGTGGCCGTGCTGGAGTTCTCGAAACCGCGGCACTGGCTGTTCGGCCGCGCGTACCGCTGGTACTTCCGCTACCTACTGCCGCTGGTGGGCCAGCTCTTGAGCCGCAGCCCGGACAGCGCGTACCGCTATCTGCCCGAAAGCGTGCTGTCGTTCCCCGACTACGAGGCGCTCGCGGAGCGCATGAGCACCGCAGGACTGGAGGACGTGAAGTTCCAACCGCTCACGTTCGGCATCGCCACACTGTATGTGGGAACAAAGGCAACCTAACCCCCCAACCCCCTTCCCTAAGAGGGAAGGGGGAGTAAGACAGAACTGCTTTGCTCCCCCTTCCCTCTTAGGGAAGGGGGTTGGGGGGTTAGGTTCTTCACACCATGCCAGACATTCACCACGACAAGCACCTTCTGATCCGCGCGGCGCGCGGGGAGCGCGTCGAGCGCGTGCCCGTGTGGGCCATGCGCCAGGCCGGGCGCTGGGACCACGAGTTCCGCGCGATCCGGGCCGGCATGTCCTTCTACGAGTTCTCCGCGAACGTCGAGGCGTCGGCCCGCGCGTCGCTGTGCCCGCGGCGGTTCGGCGTCGATGCCATCATCCTCTTCTACGACATCACCACGCTGCCCGTGTCGATGGGGCTGCCGTTCGAGCTGAAGGCCGGGGCCGGGCCGGTGCCGGATCGCCCGGTCCGCACGCTCGCGGACCTGGACCGCCTTGAGGCGAACCCGCACCCGGACACCTACGGCCACATTCGCGCGCTGCTCAAGCGCGTGAAGGACGAGTTGAACGGGGCGCTGCCGGTGTTGGCGTTCGCGGGCGCGCCGTTCACGGTGGCGACGTACTGCATCGGCACGGGCAAAGACGTGGACGCGACCCGCGCGTTCGCCGCCGAGAACTCCGCCGTGTGGAACGGCCTGCTGGAGAAGCTGTCCGGCGCGACGGTCGGGTTCCTCAACACGCTGATCGCGGACGGCGCGGACGCCTACCAGCTCTTCGACTCGTGGGCCGGCGGGCTGACGCCGGACGAGTACGACCGCTGGGCTAACGGCTACCACACGAGCATTCTGGCCGGCGCGACCGGCGTGCCGCGCATCCTGTTCGTGAAGGAAGGGCCGTACCTCGACAAGATGTGCGCCACGGGCGCGGAGGTCATCAGCCTCGGCAGCATCCATGACCTGGCCGCGGCCCGGCGCGACTACCCGCACCTGTGCTTTCAGGGCAACGTGGACGAGGAGATTCTGCGCGGCGGCACACCGGAGCAAGTGCGCGAAGCGGTGAAGGCGTGCCTGATCGCCGGCGGCGGCACGCGCCACGTCCTGAACCTGAACCACGGCGTCGATAAGGGCACGCCGGTGGAGAACTTCGCGGCGTACGTGGAGGCCGCTCGCGGCGGCGCGGCCCATCTCTCCTAGCCAACACGCCTGTTGTGCGTCATAATCGCGGGCATGAGCGACATGCCCGTTCAGCTTGGCTACGACCGCGGCACGGTGACCGTGACCGGCGGGCCGCCGGGGTTCGTGTTCGGCACCCTGCCCGGCGTCGTCTTCGACCCGCGCACCAGCGCGCACCGCGCGCAGGGCCGACACTACCGCGCGATTGTGGAACAGCTCATCAAGGAGAAGATCAAGTACGAGGACGCGGCGCGCGGCTGGCCGAACGAGCCGGCCGGCTGGAAGCTCAACAGCGAGCGCACCGCGCGCGACTATCAGACCGCCGCCGTGAGCGACTGGATGCGGGGCGGGCGGCGCGGCGTCGTGGTCATGCCCACCGGCACCGGCAAGACGTTCATGTCGTTCCTGTGCATCGAGAAAGTCAGCCGGCCCACCATCGTTGTCACGCCGAAGATCGACCTGATGGTGCAGTGGGCGCGCGAACTGGAACAGTCGTTCGGCGTCGAAGTGGGCATGGTGGGCGCGGGCGAGTTCAATTACAAGCCGCTCACGGTCACCACCTACGACTCCGCGTACATCCACCTCGAACGGTGGGCGAATCGCTACGGCCTCGTGATCTTCGACGAGTGCCACCACCTGCCCGGCGCGACGTTCAGCGAGTCCGCGAACGCCAGCCTCGCGCCGTTCCGCCTCGGCCTGACGGCCACGCCGGAGCGCGCCGACGGCGGCGAGCTGATGTTCCCACAGCTCATCGGCCCCATCTCGTACCGCCTCGACATCAGCGACGCGGGCGACCACCTCGCGCCCTACGAGACGCGCCGCATCTTCGTGGACCTGACCACGGAGGAAGCGGAGACCTACAAGAACTGCCGCGAGGAGTACAAGAAGT
>SXHE01000243.1 GCA_005773755.1 Planctomycetia bacterium | reverse complement strand
GCGAAGCACCCGGCCACGGTCGCGGAGGACAGCGGCGGCGCGGTCGTGGGCTGGGCGTCGCTGTCGCCGTGGAAGTCGCGGTGCGGGTACGCCTGGGCCGCGGAAGCGTCGGTGTACATCCACCACGACCACCACCGTCGCGGCATTGGAAAGGCGCTCTTGCTCGACCTGATCGAGCGGGCGCGCGCCGCCGGGTTGCACACGATCATCGGTGGCGCGAGCAGCGATCAAACCGCGAGCCTCGCGCTCCAGTACGCGCTCGGGTTCAAGGAAATGGGCGTGTTCCGTGAAGTGGGCCGCAAGTTCGACCGCTGGCTCGACGTGACCTACACGCAGTTGGTGCTGTCGGAAAACACGAACTCTGTGCAACCGACCAATCGCTGATGTGTTTGTCTTCGCCCCGAATGGGGCGAAGACAACACACTACTTCCGCAACATCTTCGCGCACGCGGCCTTCGCCGCGTCGCGCACCATCGAGTCGGTGTCGTTGCACGCGGCCTCGATGAAACCGAGGACCTGCGGGGTGAAGTAGCCCAGGTCGCACAGGTGCGTGATGCACGCGGCCCGGACCTCGCCACACGGGTCGAGCTGCGCGGCCTGGAACAGCACACCCTTCACGCCGTCCGTCGAGCGGTGCCGGCCGTCGGCCAGGCCCTTCGCCGCGGTCAGCCGCGCTGAAGGCGCTTGCATCGTCTGAAGCGCGATCACGAACGGTTGCACGTCACGGTCGAAGGCGACGCCCGCCGGAATGTACCCCGCGGGCACGACCACCTGAAGCGGCTTGACAGCCGACGTTCCGCCCGGCGGCACCGGGATCGGTGGCAGCCCACCCCCGGCCGGCGGCGCGACCGGAATGCTCGGAATCGGTAGCGGCGCGGGCACCGGTTTCGGCACCGCGGGAACCGACGGCACCGACGGAATCGGCAACGGGGGCGTCGTCGGCTTCGCAACCGGCGGCGGGATGGTCGGGATCGACAGCGGGGGCGGCGTCGGTGTGGGGAACGACGGCAGCGGTTGGGGAACCACGGGCGTCGCGGGCGGCGGTTGGGGGACCACAATCGCGGGCGCGGGCGGCGTCGCCGGTTTCGGCGGCATCACCCGCGGCGGCTCGTTCGTGCCGGTCAACCCGCCCGGCGGCACCGGGATGATCGGCGGCGGGTTGGACGGGCCGGGCTTCACCAGCGGCCCGGCCCCGGACCCGGTGGTGGCCGCGGGCATACTCGGCCCGGTCGGTTTCTTCGGCCCGAACACGCGCCCGAGCAGGCCGGGTTTCTTCGCATCGGCCGCGGGCGAGGCGTTGGCGGTCGTCGGCGGGGCCGTCGTCTTGTCCTTGTCGCCGAAGATGCGGCCCAGGATCGGCCGCTTGTCCTTCTCCTTGTCGGTGCCGCGCATCGGGTCGGGCATCGCCGTGACCGGCGGTGTCAGCGGGTCGTTGGTCCGCGGCTTCGCCTTCGGCGGCCCGGTGTCCTTGTTCGTCGGCGCACCCTTCGCACCCTTTGGCGCGTCGTCGCCCGGGCGCGTGAGGACCGAGAGCGTCTCGCCCGTCTTCACGTCCTTCAACTCGGACAGGTAGGTGCCGTCCGGCTGCTTCTCGGTCTTGAGCACCTTGAACTGCCGGTCCGCCTTGCCGTCGATGGGCAGGGTGATCGTGGTGCCGACCTTCGGCGGCTCCTCGCCGCGCCCGCTCGCGAGCGAAACAGTAACGCCCACCCCGGCCAGCGCCGCCCACACCCACCGCTTGCTGAACCATTTGGACATGATCTGGCCTCCGTGCGCGTGCCGAAAACGCCGTCCGTGGCGTGCCGGAGCATCCGTGCGTGACTATTGAATCGGCTTGCCCGGATTCGCCGGTTCACCGGTATTCGCGCAATGTGCCGTGCGTGGCGCGGAAGATGGGCAAACTTTGCGCGACAGGGAAAGGCCGCGCCGGCGCACTCGCCAGTTGAACCGCGAGCCGCCGCCGGGTAATCTGCTCAGTACCCGCCTGAACCCCCGCCAAGGAACCCATCGTGAAGCGATTCCTCGCACTCGCCGCGCTCGTCGCGTTCGCCGCGCCGTCGTCCGCCGATAACTGGCCGCAGTGGCGCGGCCCGAAGTTCGACGGCCACTCTGCCGAAAAGGGTCTCCCCACCGAGTGGGGCGCGGAGAAGAACGTCGCCTGGAAGCTCAAGATGCCCGGCATCGGGGCCTGCACGCCCGCCGTCTGGGGCGACCAGATTTTCGTCACGTCCGTGGACGGCGACGACGTGGTGCTGATGTGCGTCGGCACCGACGGCAAGGAGAAGTGGAAGGAGAAGCTGTCGGGCACCGGCGCGAAGCGGTACAAGAACCCGGCTGGCGCGCTTGTGTCCGATGCGTCCCCGTCGTGCGCCACCGACGGCACGCACGTGTGGGCCAGCGCCAGCAACGGCGCGGTCGCGTGCTTCACCGTCGCGGGCAAACGGGTGTGGACCGCGGACCTGAACAAGTACGGCAAGGGGAAGATCGACATCGCATTCGGCAGCCACTGGACCCCCGTGCTGTACAAGGGCACGCTGTACTTCCAGGTGATGCACCGCAATGCGCAAATGCTGGTCGCGCTCGAGGCGGCCACCGGCAAGGAGCTGTGGAAGGTCGAGCGCCCCGGCTACAGCAAGGGCGAAAGCCCGGACGTGTACGCCTCCGCGATCATCTGGGAGGGGAAGGACGGCGCGGCCCAACTGGTCGCGCACGGCAACGACTTCACCACCGGGCACAAGCTGACCGACGGCACCGAACTGTGGCGCGTGATGGAACTGAACCCCGGCGAGAAGAAGAGCACCGGGTGGCGGTTCGTGTCGAACGTGCTCACCACCCCGGACCTGATCGTCGTGCCGTCGTGCAAGAACGGGCCGACGGTGGCGCTGAACCCGGCCACCGCGAAGGGCGAGATCACCCCGGAGAACAAGGCCGAGCTGTGGCGCATCACCCCGACGCCGGACGTGGTCGCCCCGGTGCGCGTGGGTGACACGGTCTACTTCTGCCAGCACGGGCCGTTCCTCGCCATCGACGCCAAGACCGGCAAGCAGCTCTACAAGGAGAACGTCTCGAAGGGCTACCACTGGGCGAACATGGTGGTCGCGGACGGGAAGATTTACACCACGTCGGAAGCGGGCGTGACGGACGTGATCCAAGCCGGCAACACGTTCAAGAAGGTCGCGACGAACACGCTGCCGGACAAGGTTTTCGGCACGCCCGCCATCGCCAACGGCCGCATCTACATCCGCGGCTACGACTACCTCTGGGCCATCGGCACGAAGTAAGGCGAGCGGGGGCGTAAGACCCCTGCTACCTCTTCACCCACACATCGAACAGGGGGCTAACGCCCCCCGCTCGCCGAACACAAGGAACCCATCCGTGAAGCGTATCCTCGCATTTACCGCGCTCGTCGCGTTCGCCGCGCCCGCGTCCGCGGACAACTGGCCGCAGTGGCGCGGCCCGAAGTTCGACGGCCACTCCGCCGAGAAGGGCTTGCCCACCGAGTGGGGCGCGGAGAAGAACGTCGCGTGGAAGCTCAAGATGCCCGGCATCGGGGCCTGCACGCCCGCCGTCTGGGGCGACCAGATTTTCGTCACCTCCGTGGACGGCGACAACGTCGTGCTGATGTGCATCGGCACCGACGGCAAGGAGAAGTGGAAGCAGCCGATCGCGAAGAACGGGAAGCCGCGCGGCGAGGGCAACGACGCCTCCGCATCGTGCTCCACCGACGGCAAGCACGTCTGGACCTTCGCGGGCAACGGCAACCTCGTGTGCTACACCGTGGCCGGCAAGGAAGTGTGGGTGAAGAACCTCCAGGACTACGGCAAGTTCAACATCCAGTTCGGCAGCCACTGGACCCCCGTGTTGTACAAGGACAAGCTGTACCTTCAGGTGATGCACAGGGGCGTGCAGATCCTCGTTTCGCTGGACGCCGCGACCGGCAAGGAACTGTGGAAGCAGAACCGGCCGGGCTACGGGAAGGGCGAAAGCCCGGACACCTACTCGTCGCCGTGCATCTGGGAGGGCGAAGGCGGGCCGCTGCTGGTCGCCCACGGCAACGACTACTGCACCGGTCACAAGCTCGACACCGGCGCGGAAGTGTGGCGCGTGCAAGGGCTGAACCCGACCACCAACAGCGCGTGGCGGTTCGTGTCCAACCCGCTCGTCACGCCGGACCTGATCGTGGTGCCGTCGTGCAAGAGCGGGCCGACGGTCGCGTTCAACCCGGTCGGCGCGAAGGGTGATATCGACCCGGACAACAAGGCCGAGAAGTGGCGGTTCAAGTCGACGCCGGACGTGGTCTCACCGATCCGCGTGGGCGACATCGTGTACCTGTCCGCGGACGGCCCGTTCACCGCGGTGGACCTGAAGACCGGCGAGCAACTGTACCGCCAGAACCTGAGCGGCGGTAAGCACCGCGCGAACATGATCGCGGCCGACGGGAAGATTTATGTGACCTCGACCACCGGCGCGATCGACGTGGTGCAAGCGGGCAACACGTTCAAGAAGCTCGCCACCAACACGCTGCCGGACACGCTGTACGCGACCCCGGCCCCGGCCGGCGGCCGGCTTTACGTTCGCGGCTGGAACTACCTTTGGGCCATTGGAAAGTAGCGGTCAGTGGTCGGTGTC
>SXHE01000242.1 GCA_005773755.1 Planctomycetia bacterium | reverse complement strand
CCGACGCGCGAGTTGTATCGCAAGTTGAACCACGCCTTCGCGGAGTTTTACGCGCGGGAACACGGCAAGACCGTGCGCGTGCGCCAGTCGCACGGCGGCTCCGGCAGTCAGGCGCGGGCCGTGATCGACGGCATCCCGGCCGATGTGGTCACGCTCGCGATGTGGAACGACATCGACAACATCCGCTCGCGCGAACTCATCGCCGACGGCTGGGAGAACCGGCTCCCGAACCGCTCGCTACCGTACATCTCAACAATCGTGTTTGTCGTGCGAAAGGGGAACCCGCACGGCATCACCGACTGGCCGCACCTGTTGAACCCCGGCGTGAAGATCGTCACCGCGAACCCCAAGACCGGTGGGGGGGCGAAGCTCGCGCTGCTCGGCGCGTGGCTCAACGTACTGCACCACGGCGGAACGCCGGAGAAGGCTCGCGAGTTCATCACGGATATGTACAAGCGCGTCCCAGTGCTCGACACCGGTGCGCGGGGGGCAACGGTCACGTTCGCGCGGAAGAACATCGGTGACGTTCACCTCACGTGGGAAAACGAAGCGGAACTTGAGAAGCGCGAGTTGAAGGACGCGGTAGAAATCGTGCGCCCGCCGGTCAGCATCCGCGCGGAGCCGCACGTCGCACTCGTTGACGCGAACGTAGACCGCAAGGGCACGCGGCACGCGGCCGAAGCGTACCTCAATTTCATCTCAACGAACCCGGTCGCGCGCGAGATCATCGGGTCGCTTTTTTTTCGCATCAGTGACCCGAATCCCGGCGACGGAACTCTGCCACACACGCTGCTGCGCGCCGACGACCCGCGGTTCGGCCTCGGCGATTGGGCCGCGATCCAGACCAACTTCTTTGCCGAGGGCGGCGTGTTCGACCAGATCTATCAATCGGGCCGTTGACAGTGCGGTTGTATCGCCCGGCGCGAATGCGATTCGTGAAAAAGTTACATCTCTGTCTACACTTCTCTGCGCAGTCACCTACATAGCCTTCGTTGAGACTTGTATAGCTCAACGCACAATTCACACACCGTTCAGGGGGCGACCGTGGCACGTGGTAAATCCGACGACAAGCCGACACAAAAGGAAATGGTGCAGGCGGCGCTCGACGACAAGGGCTGGAAAGTCAAGGCGGTCGAGTTGCAGGGGTTCATCAACGAGAAGTACGGCGTCGAGCTGCGCACCAGCCTGATCTCGAACTACAAGTCGATCATCAAGCGCGAGGGCGGGAAGCGGGGCGGGCGCAAGCCGGGCCGCAAGGGGGGCGTGCAGTTCTCCGATCTGGAAACGGTTCGCGGGCTGGTGGAGCGCCTGGGTGCGGATCAGGTCAAGAAACTGGTCGACGTGGCCGGCATGTTCGCCTGAGTCGCCTTGCCAACAACACACGCGCCTGCCATCATTCCCCGACGGGGTGAGTGGTGGAACGGTAGACACTGGGGCCTTAAAAGCCCTTGCTCCGTAAGGGGCGTGCGGGTTCGAGTCCCGCCTCACCCACATTACACGAGGCCCAGAGGTTCACACCTCTGGGCCTCGTTATTGCCACGTTCGAGTTGCGATCACTTCTTGAACATCGAATGCGCGCGGTCGCCGCGCGAGAGCATGTACGCCAGCACATCCAACACTTCATCCTCCTTGAACGTGTCGAACAACCCGGTCGGCATCATCGACAGCTTCGACGGCTTCATGGACTCGATCAGCTTGCGGTCCACGCGGACAGTGCCGCCGGGGTTCAGCATGTCGGTGTTCACCATCACGAAGTCTTCGCTCAGGTTCACGATGCGCCCGGTCACGACGCGGTCGTCGCTCGTGCGAATTTCAACGGCCGCGTACTGGTCGCTCACTTCCTTGCTGGGGTCGATGATGGATTCCAGCAGGTCGCGCGGGCTGAACCGGCCAGCCACGCCGGTCAGGTCCGGCGCGTTGCTACCGCCCTCACCGTCGAACCGGTGGCACGCGAAGCACTTCCCGGCCGCGAACAGCTTGCGCCCGCGGTCGTAGTCGCGCCCGCCCTTGAGCCCCTTGTCGAGCACGTCGGTCAGGTCCGCGAGTTTGTACGCCTTCACGAACGGGCGGACCGGTTCCGGCGGCAGCTTCACGCTCGCCGGGTCGGTCGCCAGCAGCACCTTCAGTGCCACCTTTTCCTCGGCGGTCAGCGTCAGGATCGCGTCGTTGCGGATGAGCGCGAGGAACTTGCCGAAGCTGCTCCCGCCCTTGTACCCGGCGGCCTTCACGAACCACGCGAAGTAGTCCTTGCGCGCGTCCATCGTCCAGCCGACCTTGAGCATCCGCAGCGAGCGGGCGTACTCGATCTGTTCCTCTTGTGTGGGCGCGTCCTTCAACAGCTTCACGCCCGTCACCGCGGCGCTATCGTCTTGCAGGTACACCAGAACCTCAAGCAGCATACCATCAAGGGCGCGGTCCTTTGTGGGGAACGTGGGGCTGAGTTTGGCGAGGATCGCCGTCCGCTCGTCCGCGGTCGGAGGGCCGAGCCGGTTCAGTGCGACCTGATACGTCCGCGCCAGGTCGATCTGCTGCGCGGCGGTCAGCTTCTTCGCGTCGATCGCGTTGAGGCTCTTGAGGATCGACGTCCGGAGCGCCGCGTCGGGTTTGTGCCCCGGTTTCGCGTGCTTCGGGCACGTGCCGCCGACGCGGGCTAGGGCGAGCAGCGACAGGATCGCCTTCTGGGGTTCTTTTTCCTTCAGCGCTTTGTCGGCCCACAGTTTGGGGTCTTGGTGTTCGAGCGCGGTGCGGGCTGCGAACCGGATGAAGCGATCGGCGCTGTCCAGCTCCTTCCACGCCGCGTTGACCGCGACCGGCCCGTCACCGGACTTGTGGTACTTCTCAAGGTCACACCGCGTGGAGCGCGCGGCGTCTGCCGCGGCGTTATCGAAGACGTCGATATTCTCCTTCGACTTGATGAGTGGATCGGTGTACGTCACGCGGTACAGGCCGCTCTTGGTCTTGCGCCCGCCGATGGTGAAGTACATCGCCCCATCAACCGGGTTGACGACGACGTCGGTGAGCGGCAGCGGCGTTCCGGTGACGAACTCTTCCAGCTCCGCGGTGTAGCTGCTGCCGCTGGGCCGAATGTGGGTCGCGTACAGTTTTCCGTAGCTCCAGTCGCAGATGAACAGCGCATCCTGATACTTCTGTGGGAACTTCGCGCCATAGCCGAAGCACACACCGGTGGGCGAACCGGGGCCGACGTTGACAGCCGGGGGCAGCGTGTCCGGGTAGTGGACCGGCCACTTGCCCGCGCCGTTGCGCCAGCCCCATTCGCTCCCGCTGGTTACGTTGCACACGCGCGTCGGCCGGTACCACGGCGTGTTGAAGTCCCACTCCATGTCGGCGTCGTAGGTGAACAACTCGCCGCTGGAGTTGTACGCCGCGTCGTACTGGTTGCGGAACCCGACGCTGAACAGCTCCCACGTCTTGCCGTCCGGCGAGACGTTGTAGATCGCGCCGCCGGGGCCGAGCACGTCCTTCATGAACCCGTTGCCGTCCGGTAGACGCGGCAAAAGATGATCCTCGCCCCACACCTGCGGCACGCGCGAAGAATCGAGCTTTGTGAGCTTGGTCTGGTTCCCGCAGACGACCGTGAGCCGCTTGCCGTCGGGGTGCTTCAGTACCGCGTGCGGGCCGTGTTCCGCGCCGCCCCCGTCGAACGCGCGGAGCAGCTCGACCGTGTCGAGCGTATCGTTCTTCTGGGACGACGTGACCTTGTACAGCCCGCTCTTGCCGGTCGCGTTCACGACCACGTACAGTGCATCGAACGCCCACAGCAGCCCTTGCGCGCTGCCGATCTGGGCCGGAATCTTGGTGATGGCCGTCTGCTCCGGCTTCTTGCCGATCCCGCGCGGGACCACGCGGTACAGCGCCCCGTACTGGTCGCTGACGATGAGCCGGCCCTTGTCGTCGGCACACATGCACACCCACGAACCCATCTCGTCTTTGGGTACGGAGTACAGCAACTCGACCTTGAACCCTTTCGCGACCTTCATCGTCGTGGGGTCGGTCGCGGGCGGATCGATGAACTTCTTCTTCGGCTGTGCGGGCAGTTGCACCGGGCTGAGCGCGAGAAGCGTGACAGAGAGCGCGACCAGGAGCGCGCCGTTACGGAATCGCAGCATGAGAGGTTCTCCGGCGAGGGGAATGCGAAAAGTATACCGGGCGGGGGCGCGAGCCGACACAACGGGACGCGCATTACTTCTCCTTCAGTTCCCACACCCGCGCGGTCTTGTCGAGGCCGCTGACGGCGAGGCGGGTGCCGTCGCGCGACACGCTGATGCACGTCACGCCGCGGATGTGGCCCGTGAGCACGCGCTCCGTCTTCCCGTCGATGGCGATCAGCGCGAGGTAGGCTCCGCGCGTCTTCTCGTCGCGCACGCTCTGCTGGTCGAAGCCGCCCACAGCCAGCGTCTTGCCGTCGGGCAGGAACTTGAGCGAGAACGCGGACACGTTGTTCGACTTCGAGATCGTCCCGGTCTCCTTGCCGGTCGCGACGTCCCAGACCTTGATCGTCAGTTCACGGAAGAAGTTGCCGCAGGCGACCAACTTACCGTCTGGCGAGAACGTGAGGCCGGTCGCGCCGTTCGGGTTCTTGCCCAGGTCGCTGACCTTCTTGCCGGTCGCCGCGTCCCAGAGCGCGACCGCACCGTTGCTGCTACACGCGGCCAGCGTCTGGCCATCGGGCGCGAACGCGACGTTGGTGACGCGGTTGTCCGGCCACTCGATCCGGGCCAGTTCCTTCCCTGCTGCCGCATCCCAGAGGCGAATCTCGCCGCGGGCTTTTTCCGCCTTCAGATCGAACTCGCCGCCGCCGACCGCGAGCGTTTTGCCGTCGGGCGCGAACGCCAGCCCCGCCGCGTCGCCCTTCTGCCCCTTGAGAGTGAGCAGTTCCACGCGAGTCGCGGCGTCCCACACTTTCACCGTACCGTCGTGCCCGGCCGACGCAAACCGCCTGCCGTCGGCCGTACTCGCCAGTGACTGCACGGAACCGGTCTTGAGCGTGACGAGTTCCTTGCCGGTGGCCGCGTCCCACAACTTGATGGTCTTGTCCTCGCTGCCGGTCGCGAGAATCTTGCCGTCGCCGATGAACACGACCGCTGGCACGCCGGCCGCGTGGCCCTCAAGCGCGAGCGGCTTGGCGTCCGCGGCGCTCGCGCGCGGGGCGGCGAAGGCGAGGACTGCGAACAGAGTGAGTAGGCGAAGCATGGGTTCTCCTTCGGTTGGAACGCGCTACGCGATGATGCCTTTTACTATGTTCCCGTATACGTCGGTCAGGCGCTCGTGGCGGCCCTGGTGGAAGTACGTCAGCTTCTCGTGGTCGAGGCCCATCAGGTGCAGGATCGTGGCGTGCAGGTCGTGAACGTGAACCTTGTTCTCCGCGGCCTCAAAACCGAGGTCGTCGGTGGCACCGTAAGCCATGCCGCCCTTCACGCCGCCCCCGGCCAGCCACATGCTGAAGCCGTAGGGGTTGTGGTTGCGGCCCGGTTCGTTGCGCCCTTCGCTGAACGGCATGCGCCCGAACTCGCCGCCCCACACGATCAGCGTTTCGTCGAGCAACCCGCGGGCCGCTAGGTCGGTGAGCAGCGCGGCGATGGGCTGGTCGATCTCGGCCGCGTGCTTGCCGTGGTTGCTCTCGATACCGGCGTGCGCGTCCCAGGTGTCTTCGAGGTGCCCGCCACCGCTGTAGAGTTGCACGAACCGCACGCCGCGCTCGACCAGCCGCCGCGCGATGAGGCAGTTGCGTCCGAACTCGTCCGTCGGCTTCTGGCCGATGCCGTACATCTCCTGCGTCTTCGCCGTCTCCTTCGTCAGATCGACCGCTTCCGGGGCCGCGGCCTGCATCTTGAAAGCGAGTTCGTAACTCTGAGCGCGGGCCGCCAGTTCGCGCCCGCCGGGTCGCGCGTCCATGTGCTGCTGGTTCAGCGTCGCGAGCAAATCCAGTTGCTCTTTCTGGGCGTCCTTCGTGACGTGCGCCGGGCCTCGTAGATCGAGGATCGGGTCGCCGCTCGGACGGAACAGCGTGCCGCTGTACGCGGCCGAGATGAATCCGCTCGACCAGTTCGGTTGGCCGCTGATTGGCCCGCCGCGTTTGTCCATCAATACGACGTAACCCGGCAGGTTCTGGTTGACGGTGCCGAGGCCGTAGGTCGCCCAACTGCCGAGTGACGGGCGGCCGATGAACGTCTTCCCGGTGTTCATCATTACCAGCGCCGAGCCGTGCGCGTGGCTGTCCGTGTGGCACGACCGGACCACCGCGAGCTCGTCCGCGTGCTCGCGCATTTTGGG
>SXHE01000031.1 GCA_005773755.1 Planctomycetia bacterium | reverse complement strand
GAACTCGCTACACAGCGTTTCTTGTTGAGGGGTTGTGAGGTCGGTCAACCCGCGTTCCGCGACCGTTTCTTCGACCAGATGCTTGATCGCGTCTTTGGCGTTCGGCCACCGCATGAGCGTGCCTTGCCGGGGTCGTCCGACCAGGATCGCTGTTGACTGTGAGGGGTTGATTGTGCGGGCACGGTCGAGATGCAAGCATTTCAGCACCGCCTCGCGGGGCGCGACGCCAGACCTGCTGCCCCACGCGCCGCGAACCAACTCGATTGTTGAGCCGGGCTTCACCTCCCCGACGAGCGATTGTTCCTGCCCGGCGTATTGGGCGCAAACGTAGCCGCCGTCGCGGGCGAGTGCGACGAGCGCTTTGACGGCACTCCGGGCCGCACCTCGGTAGTCGTCGGGCTTGAGGCTCTCGTTGTCCGCGTCGCGCAGCACACGGGTCTTGTCGTAGCAATGGGGATAGTGGATACCGATCTTGTGTGCGTCCCACAAGGCGCGCCGGGTGGCGTCGTCGATGTCGAGCTGTCCGGTGTGGCGGATGAAGTAGGTGCGCATGGCGGTTCAACCCGCGTTCTGGAGTTCGGTCGCGAAGGTGTCTCTGTCCGCGATGCCGAAGTTGTCGAGGACGATACGCAGGGCCGCGAGGTGGTAATCAACGACACGGTCAGTTTCGGGGTAGGCCGCGAGTCCGACGAGCCATCCCGTTTCCGGGTGCTCGTACTCATACGACGGCGGATGGTCCGAAGAATACCGAGCGGAGACCCCGAGCGCACGCAACGCGCGGTGGAGTTGCGCGTAGGTGACGTTGACACGTCTGTATGTATCACCGGTCGGGCACATTCGATTCTCTCCAGCATCTCTGGTCCCGATTCTACCACACTCGCCCCTATCATGCCTGTATGAACCCCGCACCCGAAGCCGCACCGTTGCCGCGCGTCACGCTCAAGATCGAGCGGCGGTCGTCGCACCCGTGGATCTTTCAGAAGATGGTCGAGAAGCCCGCGAACCGGATCGCGCCGGGGGCCGTCGTCAACGTCCACGACAGCACCGGGAAGTGGGTCGCGCGCGCGCTCTACAACGGCCACTCGCGCATCACGCTGCGCGTGCTCACCACGAAGGAAGACGAGCCGGTGGACGCGGCGTTCTTCGCGCGGATGATCGGCGCGGCCGTGTCGTTCCGGCGCGACGCGCTCAAGCTCGATGAGGTGACGAACGCCTACCGCCTGGTGCATTCCGAAGCGGACGGCCTGAGCGGGCTGGTGGTGGACCGGTTCGGCGACACCATCGTCGTCGAGTTCTTTTCGGCCGGCATGTACAAGCAGCGCACCGCGATCATGGACGCGCTCCGCACGCACTACCCGGCGGCGCGGTTCTACTACTTCGCGGAGGAACACGTCGGCAAGCAGGAGTCGTTCGACTGCCGCGCGCCGGAGCCGCCCCCGCCGGACGTGATTACCGAGCACGGGCTGAAGTTCCGCGTCGCCCCCGGCAGCAAGCACAAGACCGGGTTCTTCGTCGACCAGCGCGACAACCGCAAGACGTTCTCCGAGTTCTGCGGCGGCAAGCGCGTGCTGGACATCTGCTGCAACACGGGCGGCTTCGGCGTGTATGCGAAGGCGAAGGGCGGCGCGTCCGAGGTGATCGGCCTCGACCTCGACGAACAAGCCATCGAGATGGCGAAGCAGAACGCGAAGCTGAACAACGCGCAGATTCGGTACGTTCAGGCGGACCTGTTCGCGTGGCTGCGCGACGTGATCCCCAACGGCGAGCGGTTCGACACGGTGGTGCTCGACCCGGCGAAGCTGACCCGCGACCGCGAGGACGTGGAGTCGGCGCTCCGCAAGTATTGCGACATGAACCGGCTCGCGCTGTTGGCGGTGAAGCCCGGCGGCACGTTCCTGACGTGCTCCTGCACCGGCCTCGTGAGCGAAGCGGACTTCCTCGAATCGCTCCGCCGCGCCGCGTGGCAGGCCGGGCGCACGCTCCAGGTGTTCAAGATCACCGGCGCGGCCCCCGACCACCCGTTCCTGATCCACGTCCAGGAGGGCCGCTACCTGAAAGCCGTGTTCTGCAAGGTGGAGTGACGCGAGCACGTCGCTGTCTTCTGTAGCCGGGGTCTGTGACCCCGGTGCCTTCCGGCGCGCGCAGCCCGGCCTCACAGAGGCCGGCTACAGAAGGCATCCCGGGGCGCGGTCACTTCGCCTTCTTCAACTCGGCTTCGAGCCACGCGCGCACCGCGTTGAGCGCATCGGGGTCTTTGACGCGATACAGCTCGTGCTCGGTCGAGTCTTCCGGCGGCATGTCCTTGTCGGTGCCGACGCGCTTCACCAGCCGGCCCAGCACGGCGAGCTTGCGCTTGCGGTCCGCGGTCTTGAGCCACGCCTCGCGCGCGGTCGCGTCGAACGGGTCGAACGCCAGCGCCGGGATCGGGTTGAACGCGACCTTCCCGCCCTTCGCCACGTCGTGACACCGCAGACAGGCATGCGACGGCAGCACCTCGACTTCCTTTTCCGCCTTCGCATCCGGGTCGCGCACGGGCGCGGTCGCGTACTTGTCGCGGTCGAGCCAGAAGATGCGTTCGGTGGGGACGGTGTCGCGCTCGCGCATCACCGCGAGCAACCCGGCGACGAAGCGGTCCTTGAAGTCGTCGCGCTCCGGCAGCACACCGGTTTTGAGTACGTCCGCGAAGCTCTCGCCCGTGAACACCGCCCGCGCGAGCGCGGCGGGCGTGAGGGCCGGGTTCTGCATCTTGCGAATGGCCTTTTCGAGCGCGGTGTCGAGAAACGCGCGGTCCTCCTCGCTCAGGCCGATGG
>SXHE01000030.1 GCA_005773755.1 Planctomycetia bacterium | reverse complement strand
GGGCCTCGTCGCAAAGCCTCCTCGACCGCGACCTACTTCTTGTCCTTAATCAGACCCTTCAGGTGCTCGACGGCCTTCGCCAGTTGCTTGTCCTTCGCCGGGTCGATGGCCGGGGCCTTCTTGCCCGTTGGCGGGATGATCGCCAGTTCGCGGAACGTCTCCATCCAGTCGGTGCGCTCTTCGCGGGTCAGCTTGACCTCGAACCCGGTGTCGGGCCTCACGCCCCACTCGTCCTTCTTCTTCAACTCCGGGTCTTGTTCGGCGGTGAACTTGTCGATGTTCCGGCCGCTCGGCGGGTAGTACCGCTCGGCGGTGTACTTGATCCGGCCCGCGGTCGAGACGTACGGCCGCACGCGCTGCACGCTCCCCTTGCCGTAGCTGCGCTCGCCGACCACGGTGCCGCGGCCGTGGTCCTGGAGGCACGCCGAGAGGATCTCGCTGGCGCTGGCGCTGAACCCGTTCACCAGAACCGTGATGGGGTAGCTCTTGTCGCCCGCTCGGGTGCTGCGGAACGTGTAGCTGTTGTTCGGGTCGCGCTCCTTCGTGGTGACGATGGCGTCGTCCTTGTCGATGAACAGCTCGCACATCTCGACGACCGCCTGGAGCGAGCCGCCGCCGTTGTTGCGCAGGTCGATCACGAGGCCGTTCACCCCGGTGCGCTTGAGCTGCGCGAGCGCCCTCTTCAGGTCGGCCACGGTGCCCAGGTCGCCCTCGGAGAACAGGAAGCTCTCGATGCGGATGTAGCCGATCTTCAGGTCCGGGTCGAGGTAGTACGACCACTCCATGTTGTCCTTACGAACGACCCCGTGGATGGTCTCGACCATGACGTAGTTCCGCAGGATGCGGATCACCTTCGGCTCCTTTTCGCCCTCGCGCTCGATGACGAGCGTGACGGGCGACTCCGCCTTGCCGGTGATGAGCTTGACCGCGTCGTCGACCTTCAGGCCCTTCGTGGTGTGGACCTTCTTGGCGTCGTCGGCCAGCGGTTGGCCGAGTTTGTCCACTTCGAGCCGCACCTCGGTGATGAGGTCGCCGGCCTGGATGCCGGCGCGGAACGCCGGGCTGCCCTTGATCGGGCTGATCACCAGCAGGGCGTCGCGCACCGCGTCGCGGCGGATGAGGATGCCGACGCCGGGGAACCGGCCTTCGAGCTGCTTGGAGAACGTGACCCACTCTTCGCGGTCCAGGTAGATCGAGTGCGGGTCGAGATTGCTGAACAGGACGTGCAGGGTCGCGTCCGCGGCCTTGCCGCCGTCCAGGTCTTCGCGCTGGCCGAGCCGCGTGCGGGCCTCTGCGAGCAGCTCTTTCATCCGCGCTTCGGTGATGTTCTTGGGAGTCTTGATCGCGTCCGCGATGTCGGCCGGGATCGGCTCATCGGCCTCCTGAAACAGCCCGCGGACCGCGCTGGCGGTCAACTCGCCGACCGAGTACTGCTTGATGTACTTGCCGTTCAGCTCGTAGATCGCGGGCACCACCTGCTTGACGTACTTCTCCGCGTCCTCGGCCGAGAGCTTCAGGCTCGCGAGCAGCTCCTTGCGGGCCGCTTCGAGCGCCTCAACGGTGCCGCCGTCGGCCAACTTCTGGTAGCCCTTGCGCAGCTCTTGTTGCCACTTCAACTTGGGCATCCGCGACAGCAGCCCGGCGGCCTCCTTCGCCAGGTCCGGGGTCAGCTTGGTGTCCTTCGCGAGCGCGGCGACGGCGTCCAGCCGCTTCTTGACCTTGTCCGTTTCGGCCGGGTTGCGGGTGACCCAGAACTTGCTGGTCGGCCCGCCACCGATGATCGGGGACAGCTCCTTTTCCTTGTCGGTCTTGCCGATCACGCGGGCCGCGGCCGGAATCTCTTTTTCCAGGTACGCGGCCAGTTCCTTCGCGGTCACCACGCCGTCCGGCTCGAACCCCTCGTTGTACGGCGACTGGTCGGCCTTGCCGCCGAGGGCATCGGCCAGCACCGTGTAGAACAGGCCGTTGGTGCCCTTCGTGAGCGTGTCCTGCGACGGCGGGTTGCCGAACACGATGAACCGGTTCGGGGTGGGCGGGGCGTTGTCGTCTTCCTTCTCGCCGAACACCAGTTTGCCGTACTCGCCCACGTTCGGCTCGACGATCTTCTCCTTGCCCACGTCGATGCCGCCCTTGTACTGCACGTCCATCAGCAGCACGGCGTTCTGGCCCTTGATCTTCTTGAACGCCGGTTCCAGGTCGGTCGATTGGAGGGCTGTCTTGGCCCGGTCCTTCACCGTGCTGTCGGCGGTGAGGAAGCACGGCTTGTCGCCGGCCGAGGTGCCGCGGCCGAAGAACGCGACGATGAGCAGGTCGTCTGGCCCGGTGGCGGCAACCGCGTTATCGATGGCCTTGACGATGGCCTCGCGGGTGGCGTCGGCCGAAAGGAGCAGTTTGGCGCGGTCGGCGGAAACGCCCAGGTGCTTGGGGTCGGTGAGCAGGCCGTGCAGCGCCTTGGCGTCGGCATCGGCGGTGGGTCGGGGCGAAATGGCGGCGTCCTTGAACGCGCCGACGCCGACCACCACAACGTAGGGGCCTTGCGGTTTCCCGTTCGCGCCGACCGGGTCCGCGGCCCCGGCGACCGATGGCAGCCCGACCGCGAGCGCGACCAGCGCGCCCAGAATCCACACGCGCGTCTTCATCCGGTGATCCTCTCCTTCGGAGCGGTAGCTTGGCGATCTTTGTTCTGGCATTGTCGCCATCACGCGGGGTGCGTCAACAGCAAGTTACTGTCCGACGACCGCGACGATTCGGCAGAGAGAAACCAACCGCCGAACCCGGTGGGAGGGTGCGGGGACGAAAGCGTGGGGAGGAGATTGAGTTGGGTGTTGGGGTTTGGTAGGGTTCAATCCGCATCAGCGCGACGATGGCGGTTCTCGGCAGCAGACACTCATTCTCCGCGCTGCCAAACACGAGGGTACACGCCAGATGAACACCGACTCGGCGGAAAATGTCGTTGTGTTCGAGGTGCTATTGAGTGACCGATTAGAGCAGTTGTTGGGTGAAGGGCCGACCAGAGCAACGGACGGCATCCGCCGTGTGTGGGACCATTTGGCCGATGCGTACGGCCTCCGCTCGGTGGATGTTTGGTGGGTGTACTCGCAGTGGGAACCCACACCAGAGGAGCGGGCGTTCTTCGCTGCCGAGTTCCCCCCGACGGTTGAAGTCAGTTTCTCGTTTCGCCGCCCACCGGCCCGTCGAGACTGGGGCAACGGGACACTGGAGTTCACTCGCGCGGTCGATGAGTTCGAGCAGGCTTACTACGCCACCAGGAATACTGAGGCCGGAGCGGGGTTACGGCCGTGGTGGCAATATTGGGAGTGGCCAGGAGAGGGAAAGAACCCGTTCACCGATGCGCCGGTTGGGTAGCATAGGCACGCCTGACCGGTCGCTGCACCTGATCCGCGAAGCCACAAGCGGCTGGCGCGAAACGCACGCTACCCGCGAGTTGTCGCTCGCGGGCGGTGTCGGGAGGTGGGAGTTCCTTCACTCCGGGTTCCTGAGCGCGTGTGCTTCCCGCACGCTGGTGAAAGTGGCGGGCTTCAGCTTCTGGTCCGCGGGCGGGAGCGGGCAGTCCTGTTCGCGGAGGCCGTCGCAGCAGTGCAACTCGCCGACGCCGGCGCACTCCGGGCACGGTATCCGCGCCCCGTTCGTCACCACGACGTGCTTGCCGTAACAGCGCGGGCACAACATCGGTTGGTCCTCCGGGACAGGTTTGGAGGAGTGTTGTACCGCGCCGAATGTAGTGGTCGCGATGACAGTAGCGGCGCTTTTCCGGTTCTTAGCGGAACCGCGCGGCGCGGAACGGGGCGATGTCGTGTGCCGTCGTGCCGTCTTCGGCGAGGTCGGCCATGATCTCGCCCACGGTCGGGGCGAACTTGAACCCGTGGCCGCTGAACCCGCACGCAACGCTCACCTGCGGGTGCGCCGGGTGCGTGTCGAGCACGAAGTGGCGGTCCGGCGTGACCGTGTACATACACACCTGCCCGCGCGTGAACGGGCCGAGGCCGGCGACGAAGCGGCTCGCCAACTGGCGCAGCGCGGCCTCGTCGTCGGGCGTCAGCTCCCAGTTCACGGCCTCCGGCCCCGGTAGTTCGGGCGCGGTGTAGTGCCGGGCCAGCTTCACGCCGCGCGCGTCGATCATCGGCAGGCCGTAGAACTCGCCGTCGGGCGTGTCCGCGATGAAGATCGGGAACGTGTCGCGCCGGAACGCGCGCGCCGCGACCTCGAACCAGAGCAGCGTTTGCCGCATGACGCGGAGCGGAACGCCGATGTCCGCGAGCAGCTTCGTCGCCCACGCACCGGCCGTAATCACCAGCTTCGCGGCGCGGTAGGTGCCCCGGTCGGTCGACACTTCGACGCCATCGCCGACCGGCTTCCACGCGCGCACCGGCTCCTCCGCGCGGACCTCCGCGCCGAGCGCCACCGCGCCGTCGATGTGCGCGCGAACGCACTCCTCGACGTACAGAAACCCGGCGGCGCGCTCGATGATGCCGCGGTACTCGGTCGGGAACCGGAACGCCGGGTGGCGGCGGTTGATCTCGTCGCCGCTCAGTTCTTCCGCTGCGAGTGCGTGCTCGCGCACCGACGCCCGCACGCCCGCGACGTGCGCGCTCCCCGGCGGGCCGACGTTCAGGCACGGGCACTCGGTCAGCAGGTGCCGCCCGGTGTGCTGTTCGAGGGCGTACCACTTCGCGAACGCGCGGCGCGCGAGCGGGACGTACGCCACGCCCTCCGCGTACGCGGTGCGGATGATGCGCGTGTGACCGTGCGAGCTGCCGCGGTCGTGGACCAGCGGGAACTGTTCGAGGCCGAGCACGCGCCGCCCGCGCGCGGCCAGTTCGTAGCACGCGGCGGACCCCATGCCGCCGACACCGAGAACGATCACGTCGAACGAAGTGGTCATCGCGTCCTCGTCGCTCGTAGTGTTCCGCCGTGGTCCGTATCAATACCGAAGACCGCTCACAGCGGCCAGAAACGGTTCCGCGCGAGCAACAGACGAGGCGGCCCATGTTCATCGACCTGAACGCGGACCTTGGCGAAGGCGCGGGGTTCGACGCCGAACTGATGCCGCTCGTTACCAGCGCCAACGTGTGCTGCGGCCTGCACGCTGGCGGGCCGAGCGAAATCATGGAAACGCTCGCGCTGGCGAGCGAATACGGGGTCGCGGTCGGCGCGCATCCCGGTTACGCCGACCGCGCCAACTTCGGCCGTGTCGAGCAACCGCTGACCGCCGCCGACGTGTTCCCCCTCTGCCTGTTCCAACTTGGCGCGCTCGCCGCCCTCGCGCAGACGTTCGAGAACTCTCTCCGCTACGTCAAGCCGCACGGCGCGCTCTACAACCGGGCGATGCGCGACTTCGATCTGGCTCGTGCGATCATCGAGGCCGCGGAGACCTTCAACAGTCTGCCGGTGGTCGGACTGCCGAAGTCGCAGATGGAACTCGCCGCGAACAACCGCCGCTACCCGTTCGTCCCCGAAGGGTACGCGGACCGGCGCTATCGGCCCGACGGCTCGCTCGTGCCGCGCTCGGAGCCGGACGCGTTCGTCCACGACCCCGACGAAGCCGTGAAGCAAGTCGAGTGGCTGATCCGCGAGCGCGGGGTGCGGACGATCTGCGTTCACGGGGATAACCCGGAGGCGGTCGCGTTCACGACGGCCGTGCGCGCCGCGCTGCTCGCGCGGGGCTTCACACTCAAGGCGTTCGCGTGAGCCTACTCGTTCGAGAAGCCGGGTTGCAATCGTTGCTGGTCGATTTCGGCCGCGAGCGCGCCCGCGCGCTGGGTGTGCCGGTC
>SXHE01000241.1 GCA_005773755.1 Planctomycetia bacterium | reverse complement strand
CGCCGAAGACGGTGATGTCGAACAGCGCCGGGTCGACGGCGAGCACGTCTTCGAGGAACCGCGCCCCGGCCATGCCGTTGCCGATCACGACGAGCTTCGGGCGGTGGGGAGCGCGGATCATGTGAAGGCCTCCGAAGAACCTACCCCCCCAGCCCCCCTCCCTGAAGGGAGGGGGGAGGAAGAGTGCGATACGCCCATCGTTTGCGTTCGACGCGCGCGGAGGGTTTTACTCCCCCTTCCCTTCAGGGAGGGGGGCCGGGGGGGTAGGTTTCTTCGCGCCACGACTTCGCCGACAACGAAGATGGCCGGCCCCTTGATGTCTGTGGCAAGCCCGCCGATGTCGCTCAGGTCGCCCACCAGCACCCGCTGCGCGGGTAGCGTGCCGCTCTCGATCACCGCGGCCGGGGTGTCGGGTGACAGCCCGCTGTCACTGAGCTTCGCCGCGATCTTCGCGATGTGCCGCACGGCCATGTAGAACACCAGCCCCGGCATCCGGGCGAGCGCGCCCCAGTCGAGCGTGCAGTCGGGCGAATCCGGGTCGTGGTGGCCGGTGACGAGCGCGACCGCTTGGCCGGCGTCGCGGTGCGTGAGTGGGATGCCGGCCGCGGCACACGCGCCGGCGGCACTGGTCACGCCCGGCACGATCTCGAACGGCACACCGGCTTCGGCGAGCACCTCGGCCTCTTCGCCGCCGCGCCCGAAGACGCACGGGTCGCCGCACTTCAAGCGGCACACGCTCTTGCCTTCGCGGGCGAACCGCACCAGCGCGTCGTTGATCGTCTCTTGCTTGGTGGAGCCGACGCAGTAGCCGCGCTTGCCGACCGACACGAGTTCCGCGTGCGGGCCTGCGTCTTCGAGCAGTTCAGGGGAGATGAGCGCGTCGTGGAGCACGACATCGGCGGAGCGAAGCAGCCGCAGCCCGCGGACCGTGATGAGGTCCGCAGCACCCGGCCCCGCGCCGACAAGATAGACGACTCCCGCCCTCGCGTGCCGGCCCACGGCATCCTCCGATGAATGCGCGCCTGCGACGGGTCGGGGAGAGCCGGCCCGCGTGAGCAGTGTTCGCTGGTCCGTATTCAAACTTGGGAGAGAGTCGGCGAGAGGATTGCACTTCGTGTGCCAGACCCGTGATTTCCCACGCCCAGAGGGGAGCGATACGCGGAAAACCGCCTCGAATACACACGAACTTTGCTCAGCATTCTTCGCGCGGGTCGCGGTGGGAGACTTGACAAAGTACGCCCGCACTTCGGGCAACCGCGTGTGAGAAATGCCCGCCGAGAGCGCACAAGCCGGGTCGGGTGCGGAGCGAGTGCGACGGTTGGCGCAGTTGCCGGCATACGGCTTCGCGGGGCGGTCGCGAAGCCGTATGCGGCGAATCACCACCGGTAGCTCAGTTGGGTGAACAGGAACCCGGCGTTGCGCGTGCCGCCCGGCCCCGCGGTGTTCCGCAGGAACTCGCCGCCGAACAGGTGAGAGTACCCGGTCAGCAGGTCCGCGTGCTTGCTCAGGTGGAAGTTCAGCACCACGTCCACCTCGTGCCCGACGAACGAGCCGGCGCGCCCGGTCGCGTCGCGGCGGACCGCGTTACCGGCCGCGTTGTACAGCGCGTCGGTCTTGTTCGCGAGCCAGAAGTTGTGGAACTGGAGCCACGTCGTCACCCACTTGTTCGGGTACAGGTACAGGTGGAAGTTCAGGTCGTGGACGTTCTGCCGCCCGACCTGATCGATCCAGCCCAAGTAGTAGTGGCCGAACGGGAAGAGCTGGTTGAAGGTGTGCGCCGTGCCGGTGGTCGCGCCACCACCGCTCGCGTAGTCGTAGTACGCCCACAGCGTCGGGGTCAGCGGGGCGTCTTTCCAATTGTACCCCAGCCCCTGCGTGGTCATCGCGGCGAACACGTCGTGCCCGTTCTGGCTCCCGAACTGGAGCGCGGTCTCGCTGTCGAACAGCAGGTTCGGGTTCGCCTCGGTCGCCCCGACATAGCGCCCACCAACCGTGTGCCGGGTGAAGTTCCCGCGCGGGATGCCGAGTTGCGTGGCGCGGTTGGTGTTGTCCAGCATCAGGTAATAGGCGTCGACGTTCTGGCCCTTCTTCGGCCGGTACGTCGCCCACGCGCCGAAGAAGTTCTGGTTGTTGTCCACCGAGTCGAACCGGTTCGCGTTCGGCACCACCGGCTGGACCCAGAACAAGTCGAGGTCGAGCTTCTCCGTCTGGCGGAACGCGCGCACGCCCTGAAACGTGCGCCGCGTGTTCGCCCAGTCGAGCGGCGAAACGAGCCGCTGCGAGCCGAACAGCAGTTCCTGCCGGCCGACGCGCAGGTACGCCGGGCTGCCGCCCAGGTCCGCGAGTTTCACGTCGACGAAGGCGTTCAGCAGGTCGGCCTTGTTCTGATCGATGGCGAGCGGGGCGAGGTCCTGGTGCGCCGACCACGCCCCGATGTACTCGACGTAGGCGCGGAAGTCGTCGCGGTACCACAGGTCGCCGTAGGCGCGAACGCGATTCAGGGAGTAACTGTTGTCGCGCGCGCCGAGCCGGTCGTTGTACTTGTTCTCGTACCGCGACCGCACGTCGCCGCCCGTCGTGAAGAGCCAGTTGCTCCCGATCCCGATGCGCTTGAGCGGGTCGAAGTGGTCGTGTTCCTCGTTCTTCGGGTCGTCGAGGTAGGCGAAGTTGTCGGCGTCGAAGAACGACGGCTGGATGAGGCCGAACCGCGGGTACGGGTACTTCGGTGGGGCCTTGAGACACTCGCCGCGCATCTGATCGAGCGCGGAGTAGTAGCCGGGGCCGGTCGGCAGCACGGCGAAGTTCCCGATCCGCGGGAACAGCCGCACGCGCGGCACCTTGCGCCAGTCGAGCCCGTCGCACGGGCAATCGGCCGCGGCCGGCGCAACGGGCGCGAGTGGCGCTGCGGCCGGCGCTTCGGCGCTGACTTCGCGCGGCGCGGGCGCGACCGCTTCTTCCGCGCCAACCGAACCAATCGGAACATTCAGCAAAGCCGCGGCGAGCGCGGCCGATTTCCACCGGAACATCCGTGTTCCCCAGTGAGTGCCGGAGAGGGGTTGGTACAGAACGTCCTATCGGAGAGGTGGAAGGGCACCGGTGAGTGCGTCGCGTTGCGCCGGTGAGTGGCATTGCGATGCGCGCCGCGCCACCGGCGCGGCCGGCACGCGCGCATCAGACGAAACATCCGCCGCGAGTTTCTGTCACCTCGGCTGCTTCGCGGGCGCGGCGCGGGCGAGAACGAAGTCCGCCAGTTCCTGGCACTGGAAGAAGCCCTCCCAGAGGTTGTGGCCCTGCCCCTTCGCGACCTTCAGTTCCATCTTGCCGCCGAGCTTCTCGTACTGCTTCGCCACTTCGCCGGAGTTGTCCTTCAGCGGCACGACCGCGTCCACGTCGCCGTGGATGTGGAAGATCGGCACCCCGGCCTTTGCGAGCGCGGCCAGCCGCGCGACCGGGTTGTGTTTGTCCAGTTGGTCCGCCAGTTCCGCGCGGGTCAGCCCGTACGCGCCGCACGCCTTGTCCAGCCCCGGATAGCTGCGCAGGTCGCACACCGGGTAGATGCCCGCGATGCCGGCCACCTTGTCGGCGTTCTCCGCGGCCCAGTTGTACAGCATCAGCCCGCCGCGGCTGCGGGCCAGCAGCACCGGCTTCGGCGCGAAGTTGCGGTTGGTGACGAGTTCCTTGTAGAGCGCGGTGTAGGCCGCGCGCCCCTTCGGGCTGCCGTACGATTCGCCGACGTCCACGCCGGCGATCGCGATCCCGGCCGCGAGGAACTGCGCGAACATCCAGTGCTCGCGCGCCTCGGGCAGGTTGCTGAACGTCGGCGCGTACCACACCCACGGCACCGGCTTCTTCTCGTCAAACTTGGTCGGCATGATGACGAAGGCGCTGTGCCCGTCCACCTTGAACGCCTTCTTGGGCGGCACGTCCGGCTTCGCGGGAACCTTCGGCGGTTCGGCCGCGAGCACGCCGCCCGCGACCAGCGCCACGAGTAACTGCATCATTTCGCTTGCTCCTTGAGTACCTCGAACCGCGGCCCGGCAAGGTCACCGCGGGGCCAATGGCTCGGACCGCGTAAGGTATACCCTACGCGGTCGCGAGGCGATGCCCTCTTGACGAGCCGGAAGCGGACGGATGGCGTTGTCCGTCGCTCACGCTTCCGGCTCGTCATAGACTGACCGCATCGTTCCTCTTCGGTTCTCAACCCTTATCAGGAGTCGGTCATGTCGAAGAAACTTGAAGGCAAGGTGGCACTGGTGACGGGCGGGTCGCGCGGCATCGGGGCCGCGACCGCGGTGGCCCTGGCTCGCGAGGGTGCAACGGTCGCGCTCAGTTACAGTGCGTCGCCGGACAAAGCCGAGGCCGTGGTGACGCAGATCACCAGCGCCGGCGGGACGGCCGCGGCGTTCAAGGCGGACCAGGCCGACGCGAAGGCGGTCGCGGCGCTGGTCGAAGCGGTGGTCGCGAAGTTCGGCCGGCTCGACATCCTGGTGAACAACGCCGGCGTGTTCATCTCGGCCGCGCTGGGCGACCCCAACGCCGACATCGCGGCGGCGGACCGCGAGCAAGCGATCAACGTGGGCGGAGTGGTGGCGGCGGTCCGGGCCGCGGTCAAGTACCTGCCCGTCGGCGGGCGCATCATCACCATCGGCTCCGTGCTGGCGTCGCGGGTCTCGTTCCCCGGCCTCGGCGGGTACTCGGCCGCGAAGGGCGCGGTGGTTGGGTACGCGAAGGGCTGGGCGCGCGACCTGGGGCCGAAGGGGATCACGGTGAACGTCGTGCAACCGGGGCCGATCGACACCGACATGAACCCGGACAGCGGCGACTTCGCGACCGTGCTGAAGGGGCTGACCGCACTGGGCCGGTACGGGCGGCCGGAAGAACTGGCGGCGGCCGTAGTGTTCCTCGCCAGCCCGGAGGCGTCGTACATCACCGGGACCGTGCTCGACGTGGACGGCGGGTTCGGCGCGTAACCGCCCGCGCCGCGGCCCGCGCTCTGTTACGAGCGCGAGCCGCCGTCGTTTAAGTAGGGCGTGTGTCGCGCCGCTCGCGCGGGTAGAATGGCGCGAACCTTACGAGGGCGCTGCGATGGTCCCGCTCCCGCTGGTCGATTCGCTCGACTCGATTACCATCGCCGTCAGTTGTCCGGTGTCGTGGGACGCGATGCACGGCGACCGCCGCACCCGGTTCTGCAACTCCTGTCAGCAAGACGTTCACGACGTGAGTGAACTGACCACCGCAGAGGCAGTTCAGCTTCTCACCCGCTGGGCGAAATCGCCGTGCCTTCGCATCTACCGACGGCAAGACGGGCGCGTGATGACCGCGGACTGCCTGAACCGGCGCGAGCGCGCGTGGAAGTGGCTCCGCCGGTACTCCGCACCGGCCGCGGCGCTGTTCGCGCTGGTGTTCTGGGTGGGGTGTTCGAAACCGCTGATGGGCGCGGTGTGTTGGCCCGAAGAGAATACGGCGGCGCTCGATGCCCAGTTGAGCGAACACACCGGGCGCACCGCGCCGACGGAGCCGACCGACGCAGAAGCGGAACCGACCGACGCCGCCGCGCGACACGAGGCCGAGACGCGGCGGTAGTCATGTGCGAGCTGTGACACCGCGCCAGTTTCGGGTCGCGCGCAGTACCCCACCTCTCCCCCATGCTCTGATGGGGGAGAGGTCGCCGCCGGCTTTGCGGCGGCGGGTGAGGGGCGCTAAGCGCGCCGATCTCGTTCCGCGTAGCTCACTTCAGTTGTGCAGCGCCCCCTCACCCGGCTCGAGGACTCGCCGACCTCTCCCCCAAGCTTTGTTGGGGGAGAGGTGAAAGCCGCCGCGCAGCTTGTCACCAACCCGGCGCGCGGGGCTGGTGTCGCGCCGCTCACTTCGCCTGCTCCTTCAGTTTCTCGAACCGCTGCTTCATCTCCGCGAGTTGCTTCGCGCGGGCCGGGTCCGCGACCAGCGTCTTCTGCTCCTGCGGGTCGGCCTTCAGGTCGAACAGCTCCTCGTGCTTGAAATCGGGCCAGTAGATGTACTTCGCGTCGTGGCGCACCAGCGCCTGCGAGGCGGGGATGCGGTCCTTGTTACCGATGATCGCGTGCTCGTAGAAGAACTCGTCGCGCCACGGCGGATCGAGTTTCTTCGCGTCGCGATAGAGCGGGGCGAAGTCACGGCCCTGCATCGTCTTCGGCGCGGAGATGTTCGTCGCGGCCAGGATCGTCGGAGCGATGTCCGCGTTCAGCACGAAGTCGCCGTTGGTCGTGCCCTTCGCCGCGACCGGGGCGCGCGGGTCGCGGACGATCAGCGGTACGCGGATGCTTTCCTCATACGGGTACCACTTGTCGGCGAGGCCGCGCTCGCCGTGGAAGTAGCCGTTGTCGCCGGTGAAGATCACGAGCGTGTTGTCGAGTACGCCCTGCTTCTTCAACTCGGCCAGCACCTTCCCGCAGGTCGAATCGACCTCGGTGCAGAGCCGATAGTAGTTCTTCATCATCGTCTGGTACTTTTCGGGCGTGTCGAACCGCCACGTCCAGCGCTTGCGGCCCTCGTTCGCGGGCAGTTGGAGAAACGGCGGGAGCCGCTTCAGCGCCTCGTCGGTGGCGAGCGCGGGAACGGGAATCGTATCCTTCGCGTACAGCTCCGCGCTGCCCGGTCGCGGCAGGTACTGCTTCGGGTTGCCGTCCTCGGCGTGCGCCGCGAAGAACGCCACCGTCAGGCAGAACGGCTTGTCCTTCGGCCGCTTGTCGAGGAACTCCAGCGCGTCGCGCTCGTTGAGTTCGGTGACGTGGACGGGTTCTTCGCCCTTCTTCATGATCCAGTGCGTGCCGGCGTAGCTGCGGCCGAAGTCGTAGCGGTCTTTGGGGAACGGGCCGTTGTGCCACTTGCCGACGTGCCCGACCCAATAGCCGTTCGCGCGCAGCAGTCCGGGGAACGTCTCGGCCCACGGCGTCTTGAACATCGCGAACGCCGGGTTGCCGTGGCGCGACATCCACTGCCCGGTGAGCAGCGAGGCCCGGCTGACGCCGCAGATGGACGTGGTGACGCACGAGCGGGTGAACCGGAACCCGTCCTTCGCGAGCGCGTCGAGGTGCGGCGTTTTCAGGATCGGGTGCCCGGCGCAACCGAGGGTGTCGTGCCGCCAGTCGTCGGCGTGCAGCACGACGACGTTCATGGGCTTGGGCGCGTCGGCCCCGCGCGCCGCAGGCGCGAGCAGCAGAAGCGCAAATAGCGCGTATCGGATCGGCATCGTCGGCGTCCTCACTTCTTCGCGGGCGGGGTGTCCCAGATGTG
>SXHE01000029.1 GCA_005773755.1 Planctomycetia bacterium | reverse complement strand
TCCCTCCGCTCGTGCTGACGCCGGGTCGACGACCCCCGCCGGCCGCGCGGCCCGCGCGAACCCCGGAACCGCAGCCAGACGCGACCGGCCGCCGAAACGGGTTCTCCCGGTTCCGCGGCCGATTCGCTCGTTTAGGGGCGCACGTTGCGGGTCGGGCCGGACGCTCGCCCCGCGGTCCTACCGAACCACGGACTGCCCGACACTGCCGACGGAACGCACACGAAGAGGACGGAGCATGGCGACCGCCGTTGAACCCAGCTCAGCGCCCAGCGCGCCGAGCAAGCCCATGAGCCTCGTCGCCGCCAGCCTGATCGGCGCGGTCTACACCCTCGCCGCGATCATCGTGGTGGTGACGCTGCTCCCCGCGCTGTGGGCCGAGAGCGTCACCCCGAAGGTCAACGACAACCTGATCGACTGGCTGCTGTGGCTGCCCGCGGTCGGAGCGGTCGCGGTCGGGCTGGTGTGGTTCGGAAACAAGCTCGCCGGCGACAGCGCGCCGAAAGGCGTTCACGGTGGCGCGTTCCTGATGACTTGCGCCGCTATCGGTGCATTCTTCTTCGTTCGCGCCGCCGCGATGTGGGCCGACGGTTCGATCAGTATGGCCCTCGCCGGAGTCGTCGGGCTCATGCTGCTGTTCATCGCGTACAAGTTCTTCACCGGGCGCACCGGCGAAGGGTGGATGGTGTCCCTCGAAGAGCAGGGCTGGTTCTCGACCGCGCTCTACAAGCGGTCGCTCGGCGTGCGCGTCCGCCGGCTCACGATCATGGGTATCCTCCTCATCGGCTGCTCGGGCGCGTGGTCGTTGTACAACCAGGGGGTGATTCCCGAGCGCTGGGCGCTCGCGATGCCGTTCGAGATGAAGCCGGTGTTGGTCATGGTCGGCGCGAAGACCGGCCTGCTCGTGCTGATCGTCCTCGCGAGCCTGTGGGTCGCGTTCCGTGCGGTGAATGTGCCGAGCTTCGCTGAGTTCCTGATCGCCACCGAAGCCGAGATGAACAAGGTGTCGTGGTCCACCCGGCGGCGGCTCGCACAGGACACCGTCGTCGTGCTCGTCACGACGCTCATTATGACGCTGTTCCTCCTCGTGGTCGACCTGTTCTGGGGCTGGCTGCTGAGCCGGCAGACGGTGGGCGTGCTGCCCGGCCGCACCACCAACCCGGACAAGAAGAATCAGTCGCAAGAAGCGAAGTGGTAACGCGGACCCAACGAGGCGGCCCACCGGCCGAAGCTCCGATGAGCGACGAAACCACACCGACGACGCCGGCCGACGACGCGACCCCCGCCGTTGAACCGACCGTGGAGCCGGTGGCCGAGGCCGCCGCCGCGCCGGTGGTCGTGCCGGCCGAAACCGTAGAACCCGCCACGCCCTCGCCGGCCGAGACCGCGGAATACGCCGAGGCCGCGACCGAACAGGCAGCCGAGGCACCGAGCGAAGCGGTGGCGGAGCCAGCGCCCGTGTCGGAACCCGCCCCGAAGCCGGCGAAGAAGCCGCGCGCGAAGAAGGCCGCCGCCCCGGTCGCGGACGCGGAGCCGAAAGTGCCGGATGCCGCAGTCGCCGGCGCGGACGCGCCGGCCGAACCCGCCGCGAACAAGAAGAAGTGGTACGCGATCAAGGTGCAGCGCGGGCGCGAGGACTCGATCAAGGCCGCGGTCCTGCGCAAGGTCCGCATCGAGGGGCTGGAAGAGTTCTTCGGTCGCATCGAGATCCCGTTCGAAGAGGTGAGCGAGAAGAAGGCCGTGAAAGTGAAGGACAAGAAGACCGGCGAGACCAGCTACCAGGAAAAGAAGGTCACCCGCAAGAAGAAGAAGTTCCAGGGCTACCTGTTCGCGGAGCTGGAGTTCAACGACCGCATCCTGTACCTGTTCCGCGAAACCAGTGGGGTCGGTGACTTCCTGAACCTGCGCCACAAGCCGGGTCAACCGCCGACCCCGGAGCCGATGCCGGACCACGAGGTCCAGTCGATGCTCACAGGCGTCGCGGTGAAAGACCCGAGCAAGCCGAAGAAGGTCAAGATCGACTTCGAGAAGGGCGACAAGGTCCGCATCAAGGAAGGCTCCTTCGCCAACCAGGAGGGCGAAGTGAAGGTTATTACCGAGCCGAAGGACCCGGCCGACGTGCCGAAGATCATCGTGATTGTTACCCTCTGGGGCCGCCCGGTCGACGTCGATCTCGACGCCTCGCAGGTCGAGAAGGTGTAGCTCCGATTGGCCGCTGTCGGCCCCTGTAAATACATTAAGTAATCTTCAACAGAACCAACCTTTGGTGTCGTCATGGCGAAGCAGGTTACGGCGCAAGTGAAGCTCCAGTGCCCCGGCGGGTCGGCGACGCCCGCGCCACCGGTCGGCCCGGCCCTCGGTGCCCACGGCGTGAACATCGGCATGTTCGTGAAGCAGTTCAACGACAAGACCGGTGCCCCGGGGATGAAGGGGCTGATGCTGCCCGTCGTCATCACCGTGTACTCGGACCGCACGTTCGAGTTCAAAATCAAGTCGCCGCCCGCCGCGATCCTCCTGAAACTGGCGGCGAAGATCCCGCACGCGAAGAAGGCCGGCAAGGAAGTGATCCCCGCCGACTCCAAGAAGGGCGGCAAGTACAAGGGGTTCTCCGTCACCAAGAACCAGGTCGAGGACATCGCCAAGCAGAAGATGGCCGACCTGAACGCCCGCGACGTCGAG
>SXHE01000240.1 GCA_005773755.1 Planctomycetia bacterium | reverse complement strand
CTGAAGGGCGAGATGAGCCTGGTCGGGCCGCGGCCGGAGCGCCCGGAGATCGTCGCCCGCTTGCGCGAGCAGGTGGTGGGCTACGACCGCCGGCACGCGGTGCGCCCCGGCATCACCGGGTTCGCGCAGGTTCACCTGCCGCCGGACTCGTGCGTGCGCAGCGTGCGCAACAAGCTCGTGTACGACCTGTTCTACCTGCGCCACCGCACCGCCAGCATGGAGCTGTTCATACTGTGCGCCACCGTGCTCAAGGCGCTGGGTCTGAAGCGGCTGTACTACCGCGCCCCGCGCGTACCGACCGAGTAGGCGAACGGCCGGTGTCAGCCGGCCGGTGAGACGACTGCCACGCGCGCTGCTCCCGGCCCTCACCGGCCGGCTGACGCCGGCCGTTCGCCCGGAGACTCTCATGCCCTCAGTATCAGTCATCGTGCCGGTGCGGAACGAGGCGCGCTCGATCGAGCACACGCTGCGGCTCCTGCTCACGCAGGACTTCCCGCGCGACGAGTTCGAGGTGATCGTCGCGGACGGCGTTTCGACCGACGACACGGTGCCCGTCGTGCGCCGGTTGCAGGCCGAGTTCCCGAACCTGAAACTCGTGTTCAACGCGGCCAAGTTCTCGTCGGCCGGGCGCAACACCGCGATCCGCCACGCGACGAAGGATGTCGTCGTCATCGTGGACGGGCACTGCCACGTTCCCGACCGCGACTACCTCAAGAACCTGTCGGCCGCGTTCGCGGCGAGCGGGGCCGATTGCCTCGGTCGCCCGCAGCCGCTGGACGTGGCCGACCCGACGCCGTTCCAGCGGGCGGTGAGCGCCGCGCGCAGCAGCCGGCTGGGGCACAACCCGGACTCGGACATCTACTCGAACGAGGCGAAGTTCGTTCCCCCGCAGAGCACGGCGGTCGCGTACGCGCGGAGCGTGTTCCACACGATCGGGCTGTTCGATCAGGAGTTCGACGCCTGCGAGGACGTGGAGTTCAACGAGCGCGTTCATGCGGCCGGGCTGACGTGCTACTTCACGCCGGCGGTGAAGATCGTGTACGAGCCGCGCGGCAGCTTCCGCTCGCTGTTCTACCAACTGGGGCGCTACGGTAGCGGGCGCGCGAAGCTGGCGTTCAAGCACCCCAAGTCGCTGTCGCTGCCGGCGCTGGTGCCGCCGCTGTGGGCGGTGTGGGTGATCCTCGGCGCGCTGGTCAGTGCGGTGGTGCCGTACTTCGGGGCGCTGTGGCTCGCCAGCCTCGCGCTGTACGCGAGCGTGTTACTGGGTGCGGGCGTCGTGCTGGGGCGCAAGTTGCCGCTCGCGGTGGCCGTGCGCGTCCCGCTGGTATTCATGGCGATCCACTTCGGGTTCGCGTGGGGCTTCTGGAAGGAAGTGACGAAGCAAGTACGTCGGTCACTACAATTCCGTGTGTCGCCCCAACCCTTGCACGAGAGACAGCTATGAAATCAGTCGCGGCCGTCGTTCTGCTCGCGCTCGTTGCCACCCCGGTCCGCTCTGAAGACGACCCGAAGAAGGCGGCCGACAGCCTCCAGGGCGAGTGGAAGGTCGTCTCGTTCAACAAGGGCGGCGAGGACACGCCGAAGGAGGAACTGGAAAAGGCAAAGTTCGTCTTCGTAGGCGAGAAGCTGACCATCACGTTCAACAACCGTGACGAAACGGCAACCTTCACGGTCGACCCCAAGGCGAAGCCGCTCGCGATCGACATCACCCCGGCGGGCAAGAAGGAGAAGGTGGTGAAGGGCATCTACAAGTTGGAGAAGGACACGCTGTCGATCTGCTTCGGACCCGACGGGGCGGACCGACCGACGGAGTTCAAGGGGACCAAGAAGTCGTCGCTGATCGTAGTGGAGCGCGTGAAGAAGTAACACCAGGGGTCCGCATCCTCCGTTCTTTGGTGCCTCATGAATCTGTTCGCCGTGTTCGCGTTCGTCACGTTTGCCGCCGCGCCCGTTCCGAAGGAGCCGCCGAAGGCTCCGGTCGAGAGCATCGAGGGCGAGTGGAAACTGGTCGAGTTCGTCAAAGAGGGCCGGCCGCGCGAGAAGGAAGCGATCACGACGATGACCTTCAAGGCCGGCAAGCTCACCATTGCCGACGGCAAGCGCGACGAGACCGCGACCTACACGCTCGACCCGAAGGCGACGCCGTTCGCCATCGACCTGGTGCCGGAGAAGGGCGGGGGCCGCAAAGAGACCGTGAAGGGCATCTACAAGATCGAGAAAGACAAGCTCATCATCTGCTTCAGCATGGACGGCGCGGACCGGCCGAAGGAGTTCAAGTCCGAACCGGGCACCAAGACCGGCATGTTCACACTGGAGCGCGTGAGGAAGTGACGCCCGGCGACACGGTTCCCGATCTCGCGTTCCTCCGGCCGGACGGCAGCGCCGTTCGGCTGTCGGAGTTCTGCACCTCCGACGCGCTGCTCCTCGTCTTCCTGCGTCACCTCGCCTGAATCGCTTGTAACGCCCACCTCGGCGAGGTGGCCGCCGCCCGCGACGTGTTCGCGGCCCGCGGGTGCTCCGTTCTCGTCGTTTCGCAGGCGAAACCGGAACTGTTGGCGCACTACGTCGCGCGAACGAAGTGGCCGGTGCCCGTCGTGTGCGACCCCCCGCGCGCGGCCTACACCGCGTTCGGGCTGGAGCGCACGAACTGGTTCACGTTCTTCAAGCCGCGCGTGCTTTGGGGTTACTTCCGCGGCATGTTCAAGGGCTACCGCGTGCGGAAGCCGAACAAGGGCGAAGACGTGCTCCAACTCGGCGGCGACTTCATCCTCTCGCGCGAGCGGAAACTGCTCTTCGCGTATCGCTCCGCGGACCCAACCGACCGGCCTACGACCGCCGATCTTCTGACCGCACTCCCATCGGCCCCGCCAATCGGGGGCGAACGCGCGCCCGATGGCCCCCCGCGCGCCCGCCGATAGGATAGCCCCCCGCACACGCTCACACCTCGCGCTCCCTTTGGGTCGCGGCTAACCGTCGAGAGGGCTGCCATGACGTTCCGTTTCACTTGTCTCGTTGCGCTGGTGCTGAGTGCAAGCCCCGCGCTCGCGCAGCCCAAACTCGAACCGGCCGACTTCCTGCTGCCGGACGAGTCGAAGATGACGCCGTTCAAGGACCGCGTCTCCGTGGTGTTCGTCACCAGCAACCAGCCCGAATGGAAGGCGCTGAAGGGCTTCTGGACCGAGGGCACGCAGGACACCATCGACCCCGCGACCGGGGCGAAGGTGACGCAGAAGGTGGTGAAGCTGAAGGTGCCGCTGGGCCTGACGCAAGCACCGCCGGTGCCGGCCGAAAACCCCATGACCGTCGAGAAGTGGGTACTCGGCAAGAAGTTGTACTTCGACAAGATTCTCTCCACCAACGGCGAAGTGGCGTGCGCGAGCTGCCACGCGCCGCACAAAGGTTTCGCCGACGGCAGCCGGACCAGCACCGGGATCAACAACGCGCTGGGGCCGATCAACTCCCCCACGGTGTTCAACAGCGCGTACAACCGGTTCCAGTTCTGGGACGGCCGCGGCAGCTCGCTCGAAGATCAGGCACAAGGGCCGGTCGGGAACAACAAGGAGATGTTCGGCGGCAAGGCCGACCCGTGGGAAGAGGCGGTCGCGCGGCTCCGCGCCAAGCCGGAGTACGTGAAGGCGTTCAACGCGGTGTTCGGTCACGCCCCGACGCGCGACGCGGCGGCGAAGGCCGTCGCCACCTACGAGCGCACCGTGCTGAACGGCAACAGCCTGCACGACCGCGCCGAGACGCTCATGCGCAAGCGCGTCATCGAAGAGGAGACCGGCAAGTTCGTGCTGAAGGCCGACGACTACGCCGCGGCGCTGAAGGACGAGTTCGCCAAGAAGGGACCGGCGCTCAAAGACCTGGGCCTGGACGCGGACAAGGACGCTGCCAAGTCCGCCGAGTTCGGTAAGCGGTTGCTCGCCGGCCGCGACCTGTTCTTTAACAAGGCCCGCTGCACCAACTGTCACACCGGCGACACCTTCACTGACCACACGTTCCACAACCTGGGCGTCGGCGCGAAGGACGGCGACCTGCCGCTCGACGAGTTCGGCCGGTTCGTGCGGCTCCCCACGGGCCACAAGGACACGGCGCTGGTCGGCGCGTTCAAGACGCCGGGCACCCGCGGGCTGCTGCAAACCGCGCCGTACATGCACAGCGGCGACGAGAAGACGCTCGAAGCGGTAGTCGATCTGTACGACCGCGGCGGCAACGTGAACGCCTGGCTGGACGAGAAGATGCGCGACACCGCGGCGGAAGCCGCGTACATCAAGGCCCGCGCCGAGGGCAAGCCGGTGGACGCGACCGTGAAGACCTACGGCCCCGGCAAGAAGCCCGTTATCCCGCTGAAGCTGAACCTGACCGCACAGGAGAAGGCCGATCTGGTGCTGTACATGAAGGCGCTCAACGGCGACCCGCTGGACCCGCTCGTGAGCGACCCGGCCAAGTTCCCCAAGTGAGTCGAGCCGCTTGCGGCTTCGCGGGCGCTCCCTAAAACGACGCCACACGGAACGACTCCGTGTGGCGTTCTCGTTTCACGGAGCGGTTGTCATGTCGACGGAACCGACCCCCGCACCCGACCCCCAGCCCACACCCAAACCCGCGCCCAAATGGGAGCCGCTGTCGCCGCTCGAACGGCGCGTGCTGGGCGTTCTCGTCGAGAAGCAGAAGACCTCGAAGACCGCGGACTCGTACCCGCTCACGCTCAACTCGCTCGTGACCGGGTGCAACCAGAAGTCGAACCGCGACCCGGTGTTCGACCTGGACGAGGTGGAAGTCGAAGAGGGCGTCGACGCGCTCCAGGCGCGCGAGCTGGTGACGCGCATTACCGGCGGGCGCGTGGACCGGTTCCGGCACGAGCTGTACACCGCGTGGACCGAGAACGGGGCCGAACTCGCGGTGCTCGCGGAACTGCTGTTGCGCGGCCCGCAGTCGAAGGGCGACCTGCGCATCCGCGCCGGCCGCATGGCCGCCATCGACTCGCTCGAAGGCCTCGAAGACGTGCTGAAGCCGCTGCTGGACCGGAACCTGGTCGTGTACCTGACGGAACCGGACCGGCGCGGGGCGGTGGTGGCGCACGGGTTCCATACGGCCGATGAACTGGCGCGACTGAAAGCGACCCACGCCGGCGCGCCGGCCCCGCTCGCCGAAGCCGCTTCGCCCGCGCCGCGCCCCGCGAGCGCGCCCGCGCCGGCCCCAGTACCGGACGAGCGGCTCACCGCGGCGCTGGCCGAGATCG
>SXHE01000239.1 GCA_005773755.1 Planctomycetia bacterium | reverse complement strand
AGCATACCGGGCGGGAGTTCGCCGTTCGCGTCGTTGTATGAGTGGCAGGCGACCCCGATTTGCTTGAGGTTGTTGCTGCACGACATGCGTGCGGCGGCCTCGCGCACTTTTTGCACCGCGGGCAACAGTAGCCCGATGAGGATCGCGATAATCGCGATCACGACCAACAGCTCGATCAGCGTGAAGGCACGCCGCGAGCGAGGGAGAGACAAGGACATAGAAACACCTCCTGGAGATGATAACGGCTAGGCGGAATCGGGAGAGCTAGCGAGTCTGCCGGGTTGAGCGGAGCCACAACCGAGCGAGATAAATGAAAGGATGAAGGAATCGGCCGGAAAAGTCAATGAGAAAAACCCGCGCCGCTGTCATCTTTCATCTTTCCCATCGGCCAACTAGAACATCGACTCCCGAGACATCCTGCGTTCAAACGGGTGCAGCGTGATTGCGCCACTACTACTCACAACTTTCTTCCTCGCGCAACCGACACCACTCCCGGTCGCGCCGCCTCCTCGCCCAGCGGGGTTGGGGTTGCTCCCCGGGGCCGATCCGTCGCTGGCGGACTGGACCCCGCGGCCGGCGCTGGGGCACCACGAACCGTGGGAGCGGATGACCGACAAGGACTGGATCGACACACGGTTCCGCGAGATGAACACCGGGCCGGCGCTCGACTGCACGCTCCGCTACCCGCTCGGCAAGGGCCAGCAGACCGTTTACAAGGCCACCGCGGTTCGGCTCGGCGCGAAGGGCGACGCCGGCGCGGTGTTCGACCGCAACACGCTCCGTCTGAGCGCGACATGGTCCGGCGGCTACCTCAACCACAGCGACCGCCGCTTCGGGCTGATTAACACGCCGACCCCGAAGGGCGAGGCCCAGTTCGCCGCGCCCGCCGGGCCGGGGTGGGCCGACCCTGACGGCAAGTGGGACGCGCGGGCGGCGCGCCACACCGCCCCGCTGCCGGCGAGCTGGGCGAAGTATCAGGGGTTGTACCTGAACGGCGACCGCACGGTCTTCGCGTACTCGGTCGGCAAGCGGCAAGTCCTTGAGAGCGCGCAGCAGGTCACGATACCCGGTTACACGTTCGTCGAGTCCGCGCTGGAGGTCGGTCCCGGCACGGCGAGCGCGGCGCGATACCTGTGCGAACTGGTCGGCGGGAACTCCACCACGTTCGACGTGAAAGGGCTTTCCGTCATCACGTCGGGCACCGGCGCGCGGGTCCGCATCGCGTGGGTGCGGCACACGGGCGGCGTCGAACTGAACGTCGGCGGGGCCGCGGGGTTCACCGTCGCCGCCGCGGACCGACCGACGCGCTGCGCGGTCGGCGTCGCCGAGATCGCGGCGAAGGACGCCGACAAGGTCATCAAGGAACTGGCCGCGCTCCCGGCCGCGCCCGACCTGCGCGCGCTCACAAAAGCCGGCCCGAAGCGCTGGGGCGAACCCGTCGTCACCAAGCTCGAACGCGGCAAGGAAAACGGTGCGTTCGCGGTGGACACGCTCACGATCCCGTACAAGAACCGGTTCAACGCACTGTTCTTCTGCACCGGCCTCGACTTCCTGCCGGACGGTCGCGTCGCGGTCTGCACCTGCCACGGCGACGTGTGGCTCGTGACGGTGGACGAGAAAGCAGCGACCTGCTCCTGGCAGCGCTACGCGACCGGCCTCTATCACCCGCTCGGCCTGAAGGTGATCGGCGGGCGCGTCGTCGTGCTCGAACGCGGGCAGCTCACGGAACTCTTCGACCTGAACGACGACGGCGAGGCCGACTTCTACAAGTGCCACAACAACGACTGGCACTGCGGCGGCGGCGAACACAGCTACGACACCTGCCTCGAAACCGACCCGCAGGGCAACTTCTACTTCTTCAAGACCGGCGACACGGACACCCCGACCGGCGGCTGCCTGATGAAAGTGAGCAAGGACGGCACGAAGTCGGAGGTGTACGCGACCGGGTTCCGCCACCCGATTGGCATGGGCATGTCGCCGACGGGCGTGCTGACCGGCGCGGACCAGGAGGGGAACTGGATGCCCGCGACCCGGATCGACGAGTACAAGAAGGGCGGGTTCTACGGCGACATGCGGGCGCACCACCGCGCCGTCGCCCCGACCGCCTTCGACCCGCCGCTGTGTTGGCTACCGCGCGAGATCGACAACTCGGCCGGCGGGCAGGTGTGGGTGCCCGAAGACGCCCTCTCGTGGCGGGCGCTCGCGGGCAAGCCGATTCACCTCTCCTACGGCCGCTGCAAAGCGTTCATCCTCCTGCGCCAGGAACTCGGCAACGGTCTCTTGCAGGGCGGGGTCGCGCCGCTGGGCATCGAGTTCCTGTCGGGGTCGTGCCGCGGCCGGTTCATCCGCGACCACTTGTACGTATGCGGGCTGAACGGTTGGCAGACCGCGGCGAAGGCCGACGGCTCGCTCCAGCGCGTGCGCCCCACCGGCGCGAAGCTCACGGTGCCCGTCGCGATGGAGGTGAAGAGGAACGTCATCCGCCTGACCTTCGACCGCGTGCTCGATCACGAGACGACGAAGCCGGCCAACTTCCGCACCGCGCAGTGGAACTACCGGTGGGGCGGTGAGTACGGCTCGAAGCGGTGGAAAGTGTCCGACCCGAAGGCCGAGGGTTTCGACGAGGTGCCGGTAAAGGCGGTGCAGCTCTCCGCGGTCGGCAACACACTTGAGCTGACCTTCGATCCGCTCAAGCCCGCGATGCAAGTGATGGTGGGGTACAACCTGAAGGACGCGGACGGCAAGCCCGTCATCGGCTCGGTGTACCTGACGATCCACCCGGCCGGGAAGTGATTCGCGTGCGACCGGTCAGCGATTCGAGAGCACCCACACGAAGAGGACGATATTTGCCACGATAATCAGCGCCAGCGCGATGCCCATAAGCAAGAACGCGCGCGCGGGATCGCGGCGCGGTCGGCGGCCGGTACGTTCCGGCTCGCGCGAGGGCGGGGTGCGGCGCGGCTCCCGCGGTTCCTTCAGGTCGAGATCGTGCGGGCGCGGGGTGTGATCGGACGGCGCGACCGACTGCGCGCGAGGTTCGGCCGGCTCGGGCGGCAGTTCGGGCAAATCGAGCGGCGAGAGTGGTGCGACTGACGACCCGCCCACAGAGCTCACGGAGGTCGGGAACGCGCTGCGCTCCGCGCCGCTGTCCGGGATCAGTTGTTGAACGGGATCACGAACCGGCACCACTTCGACCGGCGGCGCGCCGTCGGGGTAGCGCGCGAACGCGACGAGCGCTTCGGCCAGTTCGCCCGCGGTCTGGAACCGGTCGTCTGGGCGCTTCGCCATGAGCCGCACCACGATCTCCGCGAGCCGCTGGGGAACCTCCTTGCGGAGCGCCTGGAGCGGCGGTGGCGGTTCGGTCTGGTGCGCCAGAATCTTTTCGATCGCGCCGCCGTTCGGAAACGGTACGCGCCCGGTTAAGAGGAAGTAGAGCGTACACCCGAGGCTGTAGAGGTCCGCGCGGGGGTCCACCAGTTTCGAGTTCTTCGCCTGCTCCGGGGCCATGTAATCGGGCGTGCCGACGACCGCGTGGTCACGGGTCAAGTGCGGCGAAACCATATCTTCCGGGTCAATCGCGCGCGCCAGGCCCAAATCGAGCAGTTTCACAACCGCCGGCTCTGTGGCTTGTGGCAGGTGTCGCTCGCCAGCGACCACGATGTTGCCCGGCTTAATATCGCGGTGAACGAGCCCGCGATCGTGGGCGTGTTGTAACCCGAGTGCGGCTTGGCGAACGTACTCACACGCCTCGACGACGGCGAGCATCCCGTAGTCGTGCATCAACCGGGCAAGGTCGATGCCGTCCACGAACTCCATCGCCAGATAGAACCGGCCCTTCGCTTCGCCGGAACTGAGGATGCCGACGATGTTCGGGTGGTTCAACTTGCTCGCGGCCTGAACCTCGCGGGCGTACCGGCCGCGCACGGTCGGGTTCGCGACCAGCGCGGACCGGACCACCTTCAGCGCGACCGTGCGCCCGTCGGGGTGGCGCGCACGGTACACCTTCCCCATCCCACCGGAGCCGAGCCGGTCGAGGACGACAAACGGGCCGATGTGTAGCTCACCGGACCGTCCGCGGAGCACCTTCTTGAGCTGGTAGTTCGTGACGTACTCGTGAGCGATCAGGTGAGCGACGATCGCGGCGGCGTTCGCGCGCATCGGCGCGAGTTCGCCGCGCACGACCTCGAACCGGTCGGGCGTGAAGAGGCCACTGACGCGCAGAGCTTCGATCAAATCTTCGGCGGATTCCAGTTGCATACCGGCGCAGTCGGGCGACATGTGTGTCTTCGCGAGCCGTCGGCGGCTGCGCACCAAATCACACGATTGTAGCTCGCGATCGCGGACGCGCGGGGACGAATCTTTCGGTTTGTGCGCGAGGTTTCTCGCCGTGCGCGAACGCGGACTGGAACGAGGGCGTGGAACGGTCGATAATACAGGACAGAGTGTTCGGAGTTGTGAACGCCCCGGAGAACGCCAATGTCCCAGCCCGCAAAGTCGCAACCGGCGCAGCCGGTCACGCCGGAACCCAACGCCTACCCGCCGTACCGCCGCGCGTACGCGCTGGTGTTTCAGGCGTGGCTCATCATGTTCCTCGCAGTGATCTGCGGGGCGCTGGTCTTCTACCTGCTCTCGTACCTGCCCAAGTAACTGGCTTTCGCGCGGCCCACCGGTTACAACGGAGGCATCACTCCGCCCGGAGCCGGACATGCGCGTTGCCGGTGTTGCACTCCTCGCCGCCCTGTCGCTGGTCGCGGCGGTCCCCGCGGCCGAACCGACCAAGACCGATCTGTTGTTCGCCGTCGAGAAGCAACTGCGGGTCGCGAACGAGTTGGCCGGACCGAGCGTCGCGTGTGTCGTCGTCTCCAAGAGCGACCGCTACCTGAAGCCGACCGGAACCGACAAGCCGGGCAAGCTGGGCGGGTACGACATCCGGGAGTTTCTGAAAGCGCACCCGACCGAAACCGCGCTCGCGAAGCAGCTCGACCTCGCCGACCCGCGAACCATCGCCGACCACGGTTACGCCTGCGGCGTCGTCATCGACCCCGCGGGGCTGATCCTGACGCCGTACCACGTCGTCGAGGGCGCGACGAAGGTTTACGTCCACCTCCCCGGCCGCGTCGGTTCCTACGCCGACGTTCACGCGGCTGACGGCAGGCACGACCTTGCCGTACTGAAGCTCATCGACCCACCGGCCATGCTCACCGCGATCAAGTTCGCCGACGTGCGCCGCTACGACCGCGGCGACAAGAAGGCCAACGTGTTCGCCGGGAAGCTCACGGTCACGATGGCGAACGGCTACACGGCCGGGATCGCGGTCGACCGCCCGAGTTCCACACTCGGCAGCGTCACAAAGGTGATGGCGAGCCGCGACATCGAAGACGCGAACATCAACAAGTCCGACAACTACTACTATTACGGTCCGTTCTTGCAGTACGAGGCCAAGTTGAACGAGGGCCGCGCCGAATCCGCGGTCAGTGGCGCGGCGGTGCTGAACCTGGACGGCGAGTTGATTGGCCTGACCACGACCTCCACCATGCTCAGCAGCTCGGAGAACGCGCTGCGGTACGCGTTCGTAGCGGACGAGTGCTTCCGCCGCGTCGTGGACGTGCTGCGCCGCGGTGAGGAGGTGGAGTACGGCTATCTCGGCGTGAGCCTGGGGGGGCGAGTCGACCGCCCGCGCACGCCGGTTGTCGTTTCGGATGTGGTGGCACAAGGGCCGGCCGCGCTCGCGGGCATCGAGGCCGGCGACACCATCACACAGGTCAACGGCGTACCGATCCGCACCTACGACGACCTGCTCGTGTACGTCGGCTCCGCGCTCGCGGACACGAAGGTGAAGCTGACGGTAGTACGCGCCCGCCGCGACGTGGAACTGACCGTGACCCTCGGTAAGTTGCGGAACCTGAAGCCGGTGATCGCGTCGGTGCGGCCGGACCCGGTGTTCGGCCTGCGGGTCGATCACGGCAGCGTATTGGCGCAGCAGCTCCAGCTCCTCAAGGGCGGCGAAGTTCGCATCAGTGGCGGGGTGCCGCCGGGCGTGATGGTCCGCGAACTCGCCCCGGACTCGCAAGCGGCGACCGCGTTCAAGAAGCTCGGCGACCGCCCGGAGCGCTGGCTCATTACACACGTCAACGGCGCGAACGTGGCGACACCGACCGAGTTCTACAAGGCCGCGAAGGGGCAAGCGTCGGTGAAGCTGACGGTGCGCGATCCGTCCGAACAGACCCCGCGCGACCAAGAGGTAACGATCCCGTGAAGTACGCGATCTGCAACGAGACGTTCGAGGGCTGGGACCACGCGCGGGTGTGCGCCCGTGTCGCCGAACTCGGCTACACCGGGTTGGAGATGGCCCCGTTCACGCTCGCGCCGCGCATCACCGACGTGACCGCCGCGCGCCGCGCCGAACTGCGCAAGCAAGCCGAAGCCGCGGGCGTGCAGATTATCGGCCTGCACTGGCTGCTGGCGAAGACCGAGGGCTTTCACCTCACCTCGCCGGATGCGGCGACGCGCAAGCGCACCGGCGAGTACCTCGCGGAGCTGTCGCACGCCGCGGCCGACATGGGCGGCGACGTCCTCGTTCTCGGCTCGCCGTTCCAGCGCAATTTGCCCGAAGGCATGACCCGCGAACAGGGCGAAGCCAACGCCCTCGACACGCTGAGCTACTGCCTGCCGGCGCTGGAACGCGACCGCGTCTACCTGTGCCTCGAACCGTTGACGCCGGCGGAAACGAACTTCATGATGTGCGCCGCGGAGGGCGTCGCCCTGGCGCAGAAGTTGGCGCACCCGTTCGTGAAACTGCACCTCGACGTGAAGGCGATGTCCGTCGAAACCGCACCGACGCCCGACGTGATCCGCGCCAACCGCGACTGGGTGCGCCACTTCCACGCCAACGACCCCAACAAGCGCGGCCCCGGCTTCGGCGACACCGACTTCAAGCCCATCTTCCGGGCGCTGAAGGACGTGAACTACACCGGCTGGGTGTCGGTCGAAGTGTTCGACTACAGCCCCGACCCCGAAACGATCGCGCGCGAAAGCATCCGCTACATGCGCGAGTGCGCAACGAGTTGAGGCCGCGGAGCGACTGGGGTATACTGAGGTCGTACCCCACTTTCGGAGGGCTGAAGATGACGCCGAACGACGAGCCGGTGAAGCCCATCCCGCCGGTCAGTACTCCGGAAGTTGCTGGCGCGCCGGACGTATCGATGGAACCGCCCGGGTGGACCATCACCGCCGATGACATCGGCGAGATCGAGGCTAGCGGGTTGACATTAGGTGACGTGATCCGTGAGATCGAAGACCAGATCGCATCCGCGAAGGAGTGAGCCGTGTCCGAATCGCCCGGCCGCTGCTTTACGGTCGGTATCTCGGCCGCCCAGCGGGAGTCGCTAAAGGCCGAAGCGGTGTGGGCGGTGGCGAGCGGTCTCGACGCGGAGTACGTCGCGGCACTCAAGGAAATTGAGTTCCGGCTGACCGTCGAACCACACGAGTGGGGCGAGAGCCGGGAGTTCCTCAACCACTTGCGGGTCCAGAATCGGTGCGGCACCAGCCGCATGGTCACGGTTCTGTACGGTGTTGCCGAAGACCGCGATGTCGTGTTCGTCCGTGAGTTTCGCATCAACCGCCGCTGGCGTCCCGCGCCCCCGTCCGCGTAGTTCGTCCCCCTCCCCCGTCCCCGGTGCCCGATGCGACTCGCCCTCACCGCGCTCGCTCTACTCGCCGTCGCCCCCGCGCTCAGCGCCGGCGAGTTCTCCGTCGGGTTCGCGGATGTGGATGTTACTCCGGAGTTGGGCAAGAAGGACAAGCCAGTGTTCCTCGCCGGGTTCGGCCAGAACCGCCGGGCCACGAAGGTACACGACCCGATCACCGCGCGGGCGGTTGTAATGGCCGATGGCGACGAGAAGATCGCGCTCGTCTCGGTCGATGTGGTCGGGCTGTTCCTGCCCGTCGTCGAGCGCGTGCGCGAGAAGCTGCCCGGCTTCAAGTACGTCCTCGTCTCCGCGACCCACAACCACGAAGGCCCGGACACGCTCGGCCTGTGGGGGGCGTCGCCGATCCAGAGCGGTATCGACCCGGAGTACCTGAAGAAGGTGGAAGCGGGCTGTGTCGAGGTGGTGGAGACCGCGGACAAGGCCCGTAAGCCGGCGGTCGCGCGGATCGGTGCCGCGCGCGACGCGAGTTTGCTGAACGACAACCGCAAGCCCGTCGTTCTTCACGACGAACTGGTCGCCCTGCACTTCCGCGAACCCAAAACCGACAAGCCGATCGGTGTTCTGGTGCAGTGGAACTGCCATCCCGAAGCGCTGGCGTCGAAGAACACCGAGATCAGCGCCGACTTCATCTACTACACGGTCAAATACCTGCGCGAGTCGCAGAAGTGCCCGGTCGCGTACTTCACCGGCACCGTCGGGGGCCTCATGACCACGCTTGGCCTGACGGTCAAGGACGAGAAGGGGAAGGAACTCGCGGACGGCACGTTCGAGAAGACCGACCGCTACGGCCTGCTGGTGGCGAAGCTCGCGGACAAGGCCATCAAGGACGCGGTGCCGATCACGCTGACGCCATTCGTGGTGCGCCGCCGCGAGTTGCTCGTGCCGGTGGACAACAACATCTACAAGCTGGCGCACAAGTTCGGCACGCTCGACCGCGCCATGTTCGAGTGGGCCGGGGAACCGGTTCCGAAGAAGTTCGTCGCGACGAAGGACGTGAGCAAGCCGGTCGCGGTGAAAACCGAAGTCGGCTACCTCAAACTCGGTGGGTTAGAGGTCGCCGCGATCCCCGGCGAGATTTACCCGGAGTTGGTGCTCGGCAAAGTGCAAGACCCGGCCGATCCCGGCGCGGACTTCCCCGATGCCGCCATCGAACCCGCGATTTACGACCAGCTCAAGGGCAAGCACCGCATGTTGATCGGCCTCGCCAACGACGAACTCGGCTACTTCATCCCGAAGCGCCAGTGGGACGACAAAGCCCCATACTGCTACGGCTTGAAGAAGGCGCAATACGGCGAGATGAACAGCGTCGGCCCGGAAGCCGCCCCAGTGATCTGCGGCGCGTTCAAAGAGTTGGTGAGGGGGAAGTGATCTGGTGGAGGTTGAGAATGCTCGCACTGCGCGGAGCGCCGTTTACACTCGTGTCACCGTATTCACCACAGCAGTGCGTTGATCGACTCACCACATGGCTCGCGAATCAGCACTTGCAGTCATTCGGTTTGGCAGCGCTGCTGAGCAGTAAGCCGCTGGTGGGCGAAGCCCAGGTCGACCGGGTCCGCATTGCCAAGAACCACGGCGCTGATAAGGCCCTCCGGCCAGTCTTCACCGCGGACCTGGAGCCGTATGGCAGCGGCACACGCTTGGATTGCAGAATCGGACTACCCATTCCTACCCTGGCATTTCTGACCGTCGTGGTTCTCGTTTGCGTCCTTGCTGGAACGTGCTTGGGTGTAGGATCGTTCGTAGGCGAGCGGTTTTCCGCATCAATGCTGTTGATTGGGGCATTCTTCCTTGTGCACCCGGTGGTACTGATCGGGTACGGCCGTTACCTCGCTCGTGGGGAAAAGGAGTTTCTGGAACGTACTGTGCTGGAAGTACTCGTCGCCCGCCGGGAATGAAGTGTGCTCACACCCGATTGGGTCAGAAACGCAACGTTACCCGTTTCACCAGCATCGTGGCGTAGCTCCCTTTGGGCAGGTCGAAGCACAGCGTCAGCTTCGCGCGACCCTTGTTCAGTTCGTCCGGCGCGGGCGCGCTGCTCAGGCCGTCGGGCCGGATGCTCGCGGGGCGGTCGCCCTTCGAGAAGAACGGCTTCTGCATCCCCTTGATCCGCAGTTCGGGCAGCGTTAGCCCTTCCGCTTTCAACGCTTCCTCGATGGTGGGCAGCCACGGCGCGCCGGGGTCGGGCTTCACGCGCGCCGACGGTAGCGGCAGCGTGAGCGTGTCCCACGCGGCGCGGTGTTCGTCTGGCACGCGCACGGGGGCCGGCACGCGGCCGAGCTTCAGTTCCACGTCGCACAGATTCGCCGCGCCCAATGTGGTCGTGAGCCATGTCGCGAGCATTTTGTTCCAGAGGTAGCTTTGGTACGCCGAGAGGTATAAGCCTTGCAACTCCGGGCGCAGGCGCGCGACCGCACCTTTGAAGTCGGTGGGGTGCGCCGCGAGGTAGCTCACGAGGCTCCGCGCGTGGCCCTTCGGCAACTTCGCCTGACACTCCGGCCACTTGCCCCACAACTCGCAGAGTGTGGCCTTCGCGCGCTTGGCGTCGGCGCGGTCGTGCTCGTAAGGGGCCGCTAGCGCCAGCCACAGCGCCCGTTCGAACCGCCCGAACACCATCTCCTTCGCGACGAACTCTTGCGCCGCGCCGACTGAGCCGAAGCGCTGATCGTCGAAGTAGTTCGGCACCCCGGCTTGTGCGACCTCGCGGAGCGCGGCTTCGGCCTGTGACACCGCGGTGTCACTCATTGAGCGCAGCACAACGGTGAACCGGTTCGCGCGGATGTCGGCCGCAGTGACCGGCTCCGCGCGCTGGCCGAAGTATGTGACCTCAACGCGCTCGTGCGACAGGTTTCGTTTCGGGCCGCGGAAGATGGTGAAGTGTTGCGACGTGACCGCGTGCCGGTCTTTCAGTCCGCCATAACTGAGGCGGCGGTGGTCGATCTGCCAGCGGCGGCGCACCGCGGCCAGCGCGTCCGGCGTCGTCCAACCGGTCTTGTCGAGCCGGTAGAGTGCGAACTCGCCGGATTCTTGCGGCGTCGCGTCGGTCAGTTCCTCGACCCGGAAGTCGTCCGGTTGTTGCTTCAGCTTCATGTAGCCATTGAAGCAGCGCCACGCGGTTCTGGCAGGGCGAATCACCGTTTGATGAACACCGGCCCCGCGGAGGTGGAAACCGCGGGCGTGCTCGGCGCGGTCGGCTCGGCCGGTTGCACCACGACACGCGTGTCGATGGCCGACGGCGTGCCGGGTTTGTCCGCGAGGAAGTTCCAGTTCGCCCCGCCCTTCCCCACCGCGACCGGCCGCATTTCGGGTGCGTGCTGATAGCCCCACTCCTGAACCGTATCGCCGCGGTCCACGAATCCGTTCGCCGCGATCTCCTTCAACCACTCGACAATCGCCCCCGACGTGAGTGGGTGCGCCGGCAACTTCGCGTGAGTCGCGTCCGAGACAATGAGGCGGTCCGTGAACGGAACCGTCGAGGCGGTCGTGCCGCTGGTGACAAGCAGCGTGCGCAGGCCGCACGGCTCGCCGCACTTCACCGGATCGAGCAGCACGACGGCTTCGACCGGGATGCCCTTTTTGGTCAGGTCGCGGGCGACGCACACGGCCGCGGCCCCGCCCAGGTCGTAGCCGATCAGTACGAACTTGGCGTCTGGTTCGCACTTCCGAATCTTGTCGATCTCGCCCGCGACGCACAGGCTCCCGGCGAGTTCCGCGACCCCGACTTTCGCAAAGCCGCTCTCCGCGAGTTTCAGCCGAAGGGCGTCCAGCCCGCTGTCGCACGAGGGCGTGAGGCCGTGGAACATGAACACGTACACCTGCCCGCGACACGGGGCCGGCAGCTCGTGATCCGCGCCGCGCTCCCACGTCTTCTGGTGGCTCTGGTGGCAGTGCGAGTCACAGCCGGTGTTCGCGAGCACGGTTGCCAGCACCGCGCCGATCAGCCCAACTTGCCGCGTCATCATTCGCCCTCGCGCCTCGCGGGTTTGCTCTACCGCTGTGAATCGGCAGAACCCGCGAGACCGCGAGAACCGTTACAAGTTATCACCCGGAGTTACGGCGGAAGCCACGCGGAGTGTTCCGGTCGGCGCGAGTGGGCAAGTTGGGGAAGCGTCACACGGTCACGGGCTTGCCCGTCTTGACAGATTCGATCTCGCGGTGGCACAGCACGAGCGCGTCGCGCGCGAGCGTGCCGCTGAGTAGGTCCGGCTCTTTGCCGCTGCTTACGCCGCTTACCGCGGCCTGCAACTCGTTCGCGAACGCCGAGAGCGGGTCGCCCCCGCCCGTGAGCACCGGCTGCGCCGCCTTCCCGTCCGCCGTGAGCAGCGTGAGCGGGGTGCCGCCGCTGTCGTAAAGCAGCGTCGCGCGTTCGAGGAAGATTTCGTAGCCGTGAACGAACGGCCGCCCGCTCATCGAGAGCGCGCCGCTGGAGCACGTCACCGCCGGCCCGCCGGGGCCATAGAGGTACGAGGTCGTGAGGTAGGCGACCGCGCCGCCCTCGACGGTGCCGACCGCGAACACCTGCTTCGGTACGCCACACACGAGGCCGATGAAGTGGGTGTCGTGGATGTGCAGATCGACCGCTGGGCCGCCGGTCTTCGCGGCGTCGCCGATGTCGCTCGACCAGTCCGGCTTGGCGATGACGCGCTTGAAGTGCGCCGCAAGCACCTTCCCGTGCTGCCCGCCGCGAATCACCTCGGCCGCGTAGCGGAACTCCGGGAAGAACGGCAGCACGTGCGCGACCATGAGCAACTTACCCGCGGCTTTGGCCGCGCTCACCATCGCGTCGGCGTCTTGCGGCGAAAGCGCGATGGCCTTCTCGACCAGGACGTGCTTCCCGGCCTTAAGCGCCGCGAGCGCGATCGGCGTGTGCTGGTCGGTGACGGTGCAAATGTCGATCAGGTCGATGTCCGGGTCCGCGAGCATGTCGTCCAGTTTCTCGTAGGTCTTCACGCCGCTGAGATCGACCTGCCCCGGCTCCGGGCCGAAGTTGCCGCGCGTGTTGCGCCAGTCGCCGGCGCGCTTGGCCGCGTCGCGCGAGCAGATCGCGGCGACCTTCGCCCCACTTAGCCGCTGACCGGCCAGGAAGTGAATCCGGCCCATGAAGCCGATGCCAACAATGCCGACGCGGACCATCGGGGTTGCTCCTTATTTGTTGCGACCTGATACGGTCAGAAGTGTACACGGAGTTCGCGGTTCGGTCCCGTTTTCCCGCGGTCGCCGACCAAACGTTGTGCCCAGAAGTCGTCGCGTTCGGGCTGTTGTCCGCGGGAGGCAGCGCGTCGTCGACGCGCGCCGCGATGTGCGCGACCGGGCGTGGTGAACCTATCGGGGCAAAAACATGTGACCCCGACACGCGCTACGATTCACTTCTTCGCCGGGAAGCTCAGCGCGTTCACCAGTTCCTTGTCGCGGGTGCCGACCAGCTTCACCTTGTCCGGCTTCACCGCGACCATCAGTGCGGCCTGATCGCCCTGCGGCCCGGCGAGCAGGTGGAACGATTGCACGACGGGCTGGTCGTCGAGCTTCCCCTCGGCCGCGATCCGGTACAGCCAGCGCCCGTCGGCCGCCGTCGTCTCGCCGTCTTCGAGCACGCGCGACGCGGTCCAGCCGGGCGTCGCGGTCACGGCCTTCTTGAACTCCTCTGCGGGGGTGTGTTTGCCCGCGTCGGCTTTCTTCCACGCCACCACGGTCGCCTGCGCGACGAACTCACCCTTGTCGAGCAACCGCAGGATGAGGTGCGGGTCGGTCTGCCCGGTGATGTGCCAGTCGCGGGGGTATGTTAGCGCGTACCGGTCTTTCGGGTCGCCGTGGCGCAGGAGCGCCAGCGCGGCCGGAACGTCGCCGCGCGGCAGCGCCGCGAGCGCGGTGTCGGCCAGTTCCTTCGGCGCTTCGGCCAGCGCCTCGCGCTTCACCGTGACGGTCGCCGTCAGTTTCGATGCGGGCGCGATCGGCCCCTGGTCGCGGTCGTCCTTCTGCTTCCACGTCAGCGCGGTCACGCGCTTCGCGGCTGTGTCGTAGGTTCCGGTCGCGGTGACGACCAGCGCCACCTTCGCGCCGTGCTCGATGCCCTCCGCGGTGCCCTCGATGGTGAAGGTCGCCTTCCCGTCGGCCGCGGCCGTGAGCTTTCCGGTAAGCGTGTGCCTGATGAGGCTGTCGAACAGGCACGCGGTCTGCGCCGCGGCCGGGTCGATCTTCCAGGTGTCGCCGACGTTCACGGCCTTGCCCGGCAGCAGCCCGGCGACGCACTGCGGGTTGAAGTGCTCGGTCACCAGGTCGAGTTCGTCGCGCGTCAGCGGCCCGGCGGGACAGAAGCAGAACAGCCCGTCCGAGGTGCGGGTCGCAACGACCAGCGCGCGGTCCGCGGGGAGCGCCCGGTTCGACTTCTCGATGTCCACGACGGTGGACGAGACCGCGTTGTCGTGGTGCCGGGCCGACTTGACCGGCAACCCGGCGGCCACGGTCAGCGTGCGCTCGGTGAACACGTGCCGCGCCTTCGCTTCGAGCCGCAGGTCGAGCTTCTGCCCGTCCTGCGCGATCGTCATCTTGCCGACGAGATCGAGTTCGACGTGATACCGGAAGCAATCGCCGGACGCCGGCGCTTCGGACAGGGTCACTTGCGCGACGGCGTGCGGAACGCACGCGACGAGCGCGACCAGTGTAACGGCGGCACGGCAGACCATCGGCGGCTCCACCGCGGAAACGGGCACGGGCCGCGCGGAAATACAGCGAAAAGGGGGACGGGGTCAAGGGGGAAGTCGCGCATCGCCGTCGTCTACGGCGCGTCACCCTGTTTCTCCCCGCGGCTGGGCTTTCTTGTGTGCTATGAAAGATGGTAGAAGGGTCCGCCGTAATGCGGAACAGGCGTTTCCGCGCCCCAACCATATAGGATAACCCACTCCCCGCCGGCGCGCCAGGACGGATCGACCGATGAAGCAACTCGCGTTCATGGCGCTGACCATGTTCCTGGGCACGGCCGGGGCGCTCGCCCTGACCCCGGTCCTGGGCATCGCCGTCTACTACATGTACGCGGTGCTGCGCCCGCAGTTCATTTGGGACTGGGTCGATCTGTTCGGCATGAAGTTGGGCGACGTGAACTGGTCGCTGCCGGTCGCGCTGATCACACTGAAAGCTACGGCCTTGTGGCGGCTGGGGCTGTGGACCCCGGTGATGGCCGCGAAGCCGCCCTGGTACGGGAACCCGCGGTTCGACCGCAGCCACTACCTGTTCCTCGCCTTCACCGCCTGGATCAGCCTCACCTACCTCACCGCGTACAACCAGACCGTGGCGTGGCCGTACTTCATCGAGTACGTCAAAATCTTCGTCATGTTCGTCTGCGCCGCGCTGGTGCTGCGCACGGTGCGCGACCTGTGGATCGTCTATTACGTCATGCTCGGCTGCGCGGTGTACATCGCGTACGAGCTGAACTTCTACTACGTCGTGTACAAGTGGATGATGCTCCAGCAGCGCGGCTACGGCGGGCTGGACAACAACGGCGCGGCGCTGATCCTGGCGATGGCGGTGCCGCTGTGCTTCTTCGCGTGGGAGGCCAACCGCGGCTGGTGGCGCTGGGGCTTCCTGGCCGTGATCCCGGTGCTGCTCCACGCGGTCATGCTCTCGTACTCGCGCGGGGCGATGGTCTCGCTCTGCTTCGCCGCGGTGCTCATGTTCTTCCGCGCCCGGAACAAGCTGTTCGTCGGGGTGCTCTACGCGGCCGGCGCGTGCGTGGTGGTCGCGATGGCCGGCAAAGAGATCCAGGAGCGGTTCTTCTCTGTCGGCGCGCAGGAGGTGGACGCCAGCGCGCAGTCACGGTGGAGCGTGTGGAAGATCGCGGTGGAGATCGCCAACGAGAACCCGGTGTTCGGGGTCGGTATCCGCAACTCGAACCTGTTCACGTTCGCGAAGGGCGCGGACATGGAAGGGCGCACGATCCACAGCCAGTACCTCCAGACCGCGGCCGACAGCGGGTGGCCGGCGCTGGCCCTGTACGCCGCACTGCTGGTGTCCATCTTCTACGGCCTGTGGCGCACGCGCCGCATGCTGAGCAAGTTCACGGACCCGGAAACGCTCAAGGTGCGGTCGCTCGCCGCCGGGCTGGAGTGCGCGCTGATGCTGTTCTGCATCGGGGCCGCGTTCCTCTCGCTCGAACACTTCGAGATGCCCTACATCTGCATGGTGCTCGCGGTACAGCTCCACGCCATCACCCGCGCGGTGACGGCCCGACTGAACCCGTCGCCCTCCGGTCTGCCGCCGCTCACGATGCCGTACCCGTACCCGGCCGCGCAGCGCCCCGTCGCGGTGTCGTCGTGAAACCCCTGCGCGTCGCGTTCGTCGTCCACCTGATGCAGGTCGCCGGGGCCGAAGTCCTCGTGCGCGAGACGGTCCGCCGCCTCAAAGGGCGCATCACCCCCACCATCTTCTGCCTCGACGCCGTCGGGCGGATCGGCGAAGAACTCGTCGCCGAGGGCGTCGATCTGGTCTGCTTCGGCCGCAAGCCGGGGCGCGACTTCGGCGTGAGCCGGCGCGTCGCCCGCGCGATCCGCGAGCGCGACATTCAAGTCGTTCACGCCCACCAGTACACGCCCTTCTTCTACTCCGCGCTCGCGAAGCCGCTGTGCGCGTTCCGCCCGAAACTGATCCTCACGGAGCACGGGCGGCACTACCCGGATCGCGTGTCGCCGCTGCGCCGCGCGGTGAACCGGCTCGCGCTCGACCGCCTCGCGGACGCGGTGACGGCGTGTTGTCACTTCAGCAAGGAAGGGTTGACCAAGACCGACGGGTTCGCCGGCCGCCGCATCGAAGTGATCGAGAACGGCATCGAAATCGACGCCTACGGCCCGCCCGCGGACAAAGGGCTGGCGAAGGAAGATGTCGGCCTCGACCCCGACCGGCGCTACCTGATTCACGTCGCCCGGCATCACCCGGTGAAGGATCAGACGACGCTGCTCCGCGGCTTCGCGTTGACCGCGCCCGACCTACCCGGGGTCGACCTCGTGATGGTGGGCGACGGCCCGTTGCGCGGGGAACTGGAATCGCTCGCGGTGGAACTGCGCGTGCCGGAACGCGTGAAGTGGCTCGGCATCCGCACCGACATCCCGGACCTGATGCGCGCCGCGGACGCCTTCGTGCTCACCTCGCTGAGCGAAGCGGCTTCACTGACGCTGCTCGAAGCGATGGCGAGCGGCCTACCCGCCGTGGTTACGAACGTCGGGGGCAACCCGGAGATTGTGCGGCACGAGCGCGAGGGGCTGCTGTTCCCGCGCTCCGACGCCGCGGGCTGCGCGGACGCGATCCGCCGCCTCTTCCGCGACGATGAGCTTGCCGCGCGCCTGGGGGCGAACGGCCGCGCGCGGGCAGCCGAGCGCTACCAGCTCGGCACCACAGTTGAGGCGTATTTCAACCTCTACTGTCAGTTAGCCGCGAGCCGCAGGCGACCGAGCACCCGATGAGCAACCCCCCAACAATCCACGTTCCGCCCGACGGCGAGCCGTCCGCGCTGAAGCGCGCCGCCAAGCGCGCCGCGCGGCTCGCGGCGCTCGTGGGCGTGTCGCCAGTGCTGGCATCCTACTGGCTGAGCGCTGCTGTACGCGGTCGCGGGCCGGCGCTCGAGTCGCGGTCGCAGTTGCTATCACTGTGGCCGGGCCTCACGGGGCAGTACCTGCGCCGCGCGTTCCTTGAACAGGTGCTCGCCCGCTGTCACCCGACCGCGACGGTCGAGTTCGGCACGTTCTTCTCGCAGCAGGGCGCGATGCTGGACGAGAACGTCTATGTCGGCCCGCGCTGCGTCCTCGGCCTCGTCCACCTCGAACGCGACGTGTTGCTCGCGGCCAACGTGCAGATCCCGTCCGGCGGGAAGACGCACTACTTCGACGACCCCACGAAGCCGATTCGCGAACAGGGCGGCGAGCGGAAGCTCGTCACCGTCGGTGCGGGCGCGTGGATCGGCACGGGCGCGATCATCCTCGCGGACGTGGGCAAAGGCACCGTCGTCGCGGCCGGGAGCGTGGTCACGAAGCCGCTGCCGGACAACGTGATCGCGGCCGGCGTGCCGGCGAAGGTGATCCGCAACCGGTTCGAACCCGCGCCGGAGGCCAGCGCGTGACCGTGACCCGACCGCGCGTGCTGGCGGTGACCAGCGAGGCCCCGTGGCCGCTCAACAGCGGCGGGCACATCCGCAGCTTCCACCTGATGAAGGCGCTGGCCGCCGCGACCGACTTCCGGCTCGTGTGCCCGGTCGCACCGGGACACGCCGCCGGCATCGAAGCGCTGCGCGCCGCCGGCATCGACGTGCGCCCGGCCCCGGTCCCGGCGCGCTCGAAGTGGGGCGAAGCGAAGCGACTGCTCGCTGCCGCGCTCCGGCGCGAGCCGTACGTGATGTACCGCCGCCACTCGTGGCGCGAGGCCGGCGCGGTGTGGGCGCGCGAACTGACCGCGAACCCGCCCGACGTGCTTTACCTCGACCACCTCGACGCGCTGCTCTACCGCGGCGCGGCACCCGGCGTTCCGGCGGTCATCGACCTGCACAACGTCTACTCGCTGCTCGTCCGGCGCACCGCAGGAGAGCAAACGAACCCGCTGAAGCGCTCGTTCCTGCGCTCCGAGGCGCAAGGACTCGACCGCATGGAACGGCGCGCGGCGCGCGACTGCGAGGCAGTGTGCGCGGTGTCGGACGCCGAAGCCGCGCACTTCCGCGGGCTAGGCGCGCGGTCGGTGTACACCGTTCCCAACGGGGTCGATTGCGCCGCGTTCGCGGACCTGCCGACCGGGCGCACCGGCCCGCAAGTGGTGATGTTCCTGGGCACGATGTCGTGGGGGCCGAACGCCACCGCCGCGCGGTTCCTGGCCCGCGACGTGCTGCCCGCGCTCCGCGCGCGTGTGCCCGATGCGACACTCAGCATTGTTGGTCGCGACCCGCCCGCGGACCTGCTCGCCCTCAACGGCGCGCCGGGTATCGAGGTGGCGAGCAACGTGCCGGACGTGAAGCCGTATTTGGCCCGCGTGTCGGTACTCGCGGTGCCACTCGACGCAGGCGGCGGGACGCGGTTGAAGATTCTGGAAGCGTTCGCCGCTGGGCTGCCGGTAATCAGCACCGCGGTCGGCGCGGAGGGGATCGACGCACAGCCCGGCACGCACTTCGCGCTGGCCGAGCGCCCGGAGTTCGCCAGCGCCACTGCGGCGCTGCTAGCGGATCGCGCCGCGAGCACGAGAATGGCGGAACGCGGGCGCGAGCTGGCGCACGCCGTCTACGACTGGCAGCGGATCGGCCAGAAGGCTGTCGAGGTGGTTACATCCCTCGCTCGCCGCTGACGATCACTTAGGGTAATCCAGGTTCTTCTTTAGGAACGCGAACGTCTCCTTCGCGTTGATCTGGTGGCCGCCGACGAACCACTCGATTGTGGTGCGGTCGGGAATCTTGAGTCGGTTCGCGTACAGGTAGCGCACCTTCGCGAACTCGTAGGCCACCATCTCGTCGATGCCCACGCCGTCGTCGTGGCCGCGCTCCACCATGAACGGCCGCGGGGCGAGCAGGTACGCCATCTCCGCGTAGTTGAAGGTGTTGCCCAGATCGAACTCGTACATCTCGTACTCGCCGGTCCACATGTACGAGCGGTCTAGATCGACCGACACGTTCTTGCCGATCCACTCGTTGAAGTCGCCGGAGCAGATGCTCAGGCAGTACCGCTTCTCGACGGCCGGTACGCGCATCGCGGTCTTTCCGCCGTAGCTGAGGCCGTAGAACGCGATCTTCTTTGGGTCCACGTTGGGCAGCGTTTCGAGCCAGTCGATGCTGCGCTGGTGCTGCCGGTTGATGAAGCTGAACAGCGACAGCTTCAGCGGGTTGGCCTTGCGTTGAAGCTGGCGGAAGTCGTTCCGGCCGTAGTACGGGTTCTGCGGGGCGTACACGATGTAGCCGAGCTCGACGAGCCGGCGCGAGAAGTGGTTGTACACCGGGCGCTTCTCGACTTCGTTGGTGTCACGCGGCGTCCCTTCCAACCCGTGTTGGCACACAACCACCGGCCGCTTCTCGCCCGGCTTCAGGTCTTTGGGCAGCAGGAGGATGCCATAGGCGAACACGTCCTCGTAGCAGTCGAGTACGACCTCGTAGCCGGTGAACGTCTTCTCGTCGTACACCTGGCGCGTGCGCGGGTTGAGCGGGATCGTGGGTTCGGGCAGCTTACCGATCACCTCACTGTGGAAGTACTCGCGGAGCGCGTCGCACGACTTCTCCCACGCCGCGGGCGAACTGGCGTCGGCCTTCGCCCAGAACGCTTTGCGCACGGCCTCGCTGTCGCGCCACAGTTTCTGCGTGTATGCAACGAGCTGATCGAATTGCCGCTTGTGCCGCGCCGCCGGGTCGAAGTTCTTGCGCTTGTCGGCCACGGCGTTCATCAGCTCTTCGGGCACGGCGAACCCGTCGCCAGAGAGCGTGTGTAGCAGATCGCGGAAGCCGTAGGCGTTGTCGAGGGCGTTGACCATGCCGAACCGCGGACCGGTGTTCGGGAGGAGCGCGCCGTAACGCTTCAGTTCGCGCGCCGCGTCGTCGGCGGATACGGCCTTGATGCCGCCGGGCGCGGCCTGCCGGCTCACCTTCGTGTTCGGCCCGACCCACTCCGGCCACGCGCTCTCCGTCCCCTTCTTCTCCGGCATGTTCGGCCGCGGGTAAACGGTCACGCGATTCAGCACGTCGCGCGCCCCCGCGACCAGCGACGCGACCTCCGCGTCGCCGTAGGTGAGGACTCCGTTCCACAGGTTGCGGTCGAGCGGCTCGTCGTGAACGGTTTCGCGCGGGCCGAACGCACACGCGACGTGTAGCGCCTTCACCCGCGGGTCGAGCGCCGCGGCGTACAGCGCCACGCGCCCGCCCTCGCCCACGCCCATCACGCCGACCGGGAGTTTGTTGTCCTGCGTGTGGAACCAATCGACCGCCGCCAGCACCTTCTGCACCTCGTAGCCGACGAGCGTGCGGCCCATCTGGTAGGCCATGCGGTGAACGAACTCGCGGTGTGGAAGGTTGGTCGCGCGCTTCAGCTTCTCGCTACCGGAAAGGTTGTCGTTGCGGTCGATGAGCACCGGCACCACGACTCGGCAGCCGTGTTCGGCGAGCCGCTGCGCGAAGGCCAGTTTCTCGTCCTTCGTCAGCCCGGCGATCTGCTCCGGTGTCCAGAGCGCGTCGGGAATCGCGACGACGTTCGCCTTCACCTTCTCCTTCGGTTCGAGCAACAGCCCTTCGCCGTCGATGCCGGGCAGCACGCTCCAGCGCACCGCGTACACCGTAAACGCTTTGCACTCCGCGATGGCCGCGGGTTCGCCCGGCCCGCTGATGTACTCCATGCGCGGCGCGAGCCGCGCGTCGACGACGCCGAGCACCTTCTTGAGGCCGTCGCGGTGCTTGGCGGCGTCGAGTTTCGTCCACGCCGCGTCGCGCGCTTTGGCAGCGGCGGCCAACTCGCGGTCCAGGTACTTGTGCATCCCCTCTACTTGCTTCGTGGAGATGTTGCCGTCGATGGTCAGGGCTTTGGTGTTCGGTAGCGGCTCGGCCGACGAAGAGTTCACCACAAAGGCACAGAGAACACAGAGAGAGACAACGGCCGACAGGAGAGTTGAAGACCGATTCATAGCTTCTTCCCTTTGTGTTCTTTGTGCCTTTGTGGTGAACTCTTCCGACCTCAGAACAGCTCCGCGACCGGGGCCGCAGGGTACACCGCGACCGGAGCTCCGTCGGGACCGGGGATCGTCGCGTTGTGCGACACGCCGAGCGCGTGGAAGATGCTGCCGACGAGTTCCTGCGGCGAAACGGGCCGGTCCGCCGGTTCGCTGCCGGTCGCGTCCGAGCGGCCGATCACCTGTCCGCCCTTCGTGCCGCCGCCGGCGACGAGCGTTGTCCAGCACCCGGCCCAGTGGTCGCGCCCGCCGTTGCTGTTCAGCTTCGGCGTGCGCCCGAACTCGCCCGTCGCCACCACGAGCGTGCTTTCGAGCAGCCCGCGCGCGTCGAGATCGGTCAACAGCGCCGCAAACGCGGTGTCGAAGCTCGGCGCGACCGTGTCGCGGATGTCGTTCAGCGTGGTGTTGAGCGACCCGCCGGCCGCGTGGCAATCCCACGACGGCGCATCGAACACGGTGGAGAACTGGTTGACGGTGAGGAAGACATTGCCCAGTCGAGAGGTCAGCGACGCCCAAGCACAGTTCTTTCCAAAGTCTGAGTACCCGTAGTTCGCAAAGCTCGAACCGGCCATCGCGTCGGGGCCACCCCCGCGCCAGACCCACGGTTCGCGTTTGAGGTGTGCGTTCGTAAAGCCGCGACTGACGTTCACACCGGTCTGCACGTCGAGCGTTGGGATCACGCAGTACGGCTTGTTGTTCAAGCAACTCATCACCGCGCCCACGCTCGGCCAGTCGGGGCCGTCGCGGAAGAGGCGGCCGGTGTTGAGCAGTTGGAACCCGCACTCGTGGACCGGCGGGGCGTCGTGGTGCATCGAGCGGATCAGGCTGAACTTGTCCGCGTGCTTCGCCAGCTTGGGGAAGAGTTCGGACAGGTGGATGCCGGGCACGTTGGTCTGGATCGGCGCGAACGGGCCGCGCATGTCGGAGGGCGCGTTCGGCTTCGGGTCGAAGGTGTCGAGGTGTGCCGGCCCGCCCACCATGTTGATGAAGATGCAACTCTTCGCTTTGCCCAGTGAGAGCGAAGATCGTGCGGTCGCCGTGCCCGCGAGGGCAAGACCGGCGGCACCGGCGGCCGTGGCGCGGAGGAAGTCGCGGCGGGTGGGGGTGGTATCCGACATGGCGCGGCCCGGTGAGGAGGAAGCGAAGTCGCCTCATCGTACCCAAGTACCGCGCCGATGCACCAGGTTGCTGCGCGCTCACCCGCGGCTTGCGGCTAACGAGCGCTGCGCCTTCCCCTACTTCTTCCCCTTGAACGCCTCTTTCAACAGGCCCCAAACCGCCTTTCCGCTCTCGACGACTTGCTCGCCGATCTTGCCGTACTTCCCGTCGACGGCTTCGGCGTCTAACGCTTTCAGCACGGCCGTGCCGCGGGCGTGATCCAGGTGCGACACCAGCGCCGGGATCAAATCCTCCGCGATGCCGGTGCGCTCACCGTCGCGCGCGCAGATCGGCACCACGTCCGTGGCGCGCTCGCCCACTTGCTCCTTCACCACGGTCACGCACTCGCGGATGTTCTGTTCCTTCGGCCGCATGCCGGTCCTCCAATCGTATGGCGGGGACCACTCGGCCTTCGGGCTGAGTAGGTCGATGTGCGAAACCGCGACCACGACCGGAGGCATCTTCAGGTGCGGCTTGGCGACGAACCACGCCCGCAGGCGGTCCAGCAGGTTCACGTCGTCCTGCCGGCCGGGGTTAGTCGCGTGGGTGACGAGCACGATCAGGTCGGCGTCGCGCGAGGCTTCGACCGCAGCGGTGAAGTCCGGGTCGCTCGGCCCGTTCTGACCGTAGCCGGTCGTATCGAGGATGCTGACCGGCTGATTGCCCGAAAGTTTGTAGTCGTAGCGAACGCCGGCGGTGACGGGCAAGCGGTCCACGGTCGCGCCGCCGCGGCCCAGTAGCACATTCACGAGGCTCGACTTGCCGGCCTTGACCGAACCGAGCACGCTCAGGGTGATCGCCTTCGGCCCAATCGCAGTGGCTGCTGTGGTGGTCACGGCCGCTTCGCCCACCGCTTCCGGCGTCGGTTCGGGCCGCGCGGCCGGGTCGTCCACCGGCGGCGCTTGGTGCTGCGCGAGCAACTCGCGATACCGCTTCGCGCCCACTTTCAGCCGCCCGCTGTTCAGCTCCACCAAGTAGCGGCCCAACAGGTGAACGAACTGAGTGTGGAACCAGAGGATCACGTTGTCCTGGATGCGCGACATCAGGCCGCCGAGCGCGGACCGCGACGCCAGATACCGCAGACCCGTTTGAACCGGGTCGAAGATGGCGGCCCCGGCCCAGTACACGTTCATCGCGGTCTTGTAGGTGTTCACGGCCTTGCGCGCCCGTTTCATGTCGCGAATGCGGATCAGGTGCGAGCCGGGAACGTACTTGCGAACGAGTTCGTCGAGGTCCGCGGCGGCCAGTTCGATGCAGGTGAGCACTTCGGGCAGCGTCAGGTGCTCGAACGGGTCGGTCGCGCCGGGGTTGTACTGCTCGGCCACCTGCTTCGCGAGGTCGAGAGCCAGTTCCGAGTAGTGCTTCGGGTCTTCGATCTGCTCGGTGGTGATCTTCTCGAACGACTTGGCCTTCTCTTCGACTTTTGCGAACGCCAGCTTGTCGCGCTCGGTCCAGTAGTCGGGCGGCGTGGGGTCGGGGGCGGGCAGGCTGCCGCGCCGGGTCCACCGCCACGCGAGGAAGTACGCGAGGACGAGGCACACGAACATCGGAATCCACGCCCACACCATCCACCCGGTCTTCCACAGGTGGTATCCGCCCGCGCCCATCACGAACAGAAACGGGGCGAGAAAGAACGTGACGACGAGCGCGATGCGAAGGCGGGTCATGTGCGAAGGCTCGGTGAATGGAACCCAGGGCGGTGCCCTGGGTTGAGGAATCGCGCCCCTTCGGGGCTGAGGGTCAGCAGGCTGAAGGCCTGCGCTTCCTCAGCCCAGGGCACCGCCCTGGGTTCTCCCGCGGGCGGCTTACTTCTTTTCGCCCTTCGCGCGGTCTTCTTTCCACTGATTTTCAGCGGCGGTGTACTGCTCCTGGTAGAACGCGCGGAGCGCGTCGGCCGAGGGTACGTGGCCCTCGCACACGGCGGAGAAGTAGAAGCACAGCGCGCGGCCGAAGGCGTAGGTGCTGGCCGCGGCCACGGTCGCGCCGACTGCCGAGCCGACGAACGGGATGAACTTGACCGCCTGCCGCGCGAGCGTGCGGGTCAGCATCCCGACGCCGACCGCGGCCCCGATTTCCTTAACCCGCTCCTGGTTCATCGGCTGGCCGTAGATCGTAGCGAGTTGGTACGCCATGCGCGCCTGAATGCCCGGCAGGATCACCATATCGACGAACGGGATCGGCACCGCGCCCGCGGTCCCGGCCACGGTCGAGTACCCCAAAATGACCGGCAGCGCGTGCCGCAGGTGCACGTCCTTCAGCGCGTCGGTCGCTTCCTTGAGGCGCAGCAGCGTCTGCCGGTACGCGGCCGGGAGCACGTCGAGGAGCGTCTGCTTCAGTTGCTCGCCGCCATAGTTCGGTTCGGGGAACCCGTCGTCGGGTTTGGTTAGGTCGATCGCGACGCAGTGGTCGAACAGCCCGGTAAATGCGCGGCGGTGCTCGTCGATGCACTGGCGCAACGGCTGAGGAACCGTGCCCGGGAGCGGCGCGTTCGGGTTCGAGATCAGCGCGCCGAACGGGTACGGGTCCGGGTGCGGCTGACGCGGGATCGCTTCGTGCAGGTTCGTGACCGCCAGCACCACGGGGCGCGAGCGGCTCGCGGCGCGGATGCGCTCGAGCGCGGCCCGCACGTTTCCCTGCGCGAAGTCGGTCGCCTTCACCGTCACGATTACAACGTGGGCGGTCGGGTCGAACGCGGCGATGTCTTCGGTCGGGTCGTAGCCCGGCTCGTCGACGCCGCGGGTGTCGAGGAAGGTGAGTAGCGGCGCGTCGGCCGTGGGGAACTGGTACAGGCGAGAGGTCTTAGTGCAGGGGCGGAACCCGGAGCCGATGGCGGCCTCTTCCGCGCCGGTGAGGTAGCGAATCAGGGAGGTCTTACCGGACTGCGTCTTGCCGAGCAGCCAGAACACCGGGGCCGGGGTCTTGGTGCGCAGCTCCGCGAACGTCGCGTCCAGGTCCGGCGGCGGGGCCGGGTCGCGCGTCACGGTCCGTTTCATCGCGTCCCACAACCGACTCATGGTGCGTCCTCTGCGTTCTCATCTTCCACTTGATTCGCTCGTCGGGCGCGGTTATCGCGTGCGGTCATCATGGACGGCGTGTTCGGGAGACTGAAGCTGTTCGCCGACGAAGTGCCCGGTTCGTCGGAACACGCGACGCCACCACCGGCCGGAACGGGACTGCCGCGCCCGGACCCGCACACGGCCGCGACCCGCGAACTGATCCGCCCGCCTACTGTACGCCGGGGCCGCCGCGACTGTGAGCCATTTTCCGCCGCGTGGTTCGACGAGTTGGAGCACAAGCGATACCACCAGCACGGGGCGTGGCTCGAAAGCGCCCTCGAGTTCGGCCGGCATCCCGGCGAATCACTCCTCGTTCTGGGGTGCGGGCTGGGCACCGACGCGGTGCGCTACGCCCGCACCGAAACGAACGTGACCGTCGCCACCACCGCAGCAGAATACCCGCACCTCGTGCGCGACAACTTCGCCCGCCACGGCCTGACGGCCCAGTTCGCCCAACTCGACGGCCCGCGATTGCCGTTCGCCGACGGCTGCTTCGATGTGGTGTCGTGGAACGCGCTCTACGACCCCACCGAGCCGGCCCCGGCCCGCGTGGACGAACTGTATCGTGTTCTCAAATCCAACGGCAAGCTCATTGCGCTGTTCCCCGCCCGTTACGACTCGGCGTTCTGGCAGAAGTACCTGATGCCGCTGGAGCGGCTCTGGTGGCGTCGGCCCCCGGACCCGGCGACCGCGCCCAAGACCACCGCGCGCGAGCTGCGCCGCACCTTCGCCCGGTTCGGCGAGCACCGAGTGTCCAAACGCCACCTGCGCCGCGGCGAACTGCCGCACGCCTGGCGCGTGTTCCCGCTCTCGCTGCT
>SXHE01000238.1 GCA_005773755.1 Planctomycetia bacterium | reverse complement strand
TACACAACTCGGAAGCGCCAGGCGCATCTCAATTGTGTAGCTACCGGCGGGCTGACGCCGCGCCGCACGCGCTACTTCTTCAAGCTCTTGCACCACTCGGTCAGCATGTCGATGCCGGCGGTGTCGGTGAAGCGGCTCGCCAGCGGCGGCATCTGGCCGGTGTTGGGGCCGCGCTGCTTGATCCGGTGCAGCAGCACGCTGCGGTCCGGCGCGCCGGGCGCGATCAGCTTCGCGTCGCTCAGGTCGAAGGTCTTGTGAACCGGCTTCGCGTCGATCAGCCGCATCTTGTCCCACGCGGTCGGGTAGTCGAGCTGCATCGCGGCGTTGCCGCCGCCGGCCTCGACGTGGCACGTCGCACAGTTCGCGTGCAGGTACGCCTTCGCCCGCGCCTCCAGCGGGGCCGCCTTGTCGTAGGGGTTGGCGAGCGCTTTGAGGTTCGCGGGCGCGGTGTGCAGCACGCTCGTCGGCTTCGCGGTCCGCTGGTTCGGCTGCTGCTTGCCGTGTTCGTCCTTCGGCCCGCCGATCTCGCCGCTCCAGTTCACGCTCAGCAGGCCCAGGTTCTCGAGCACGCGAAGCTGGTTGTCGGTGCGGCCGTTGGGGTACTTGTGATCCCTGTTGAACTGCACCTCGCACAGGCCGAGGACGTAGTTCGCGGCGCGGCTGTGGCACACCATGCACTCCGCGCGGCTGGGGTAGTGCCACGGCACATCGATGCCGCCGGCGTTGTTGGCGATCTTGTAGTTCACGTCGATCCCGCTCGCGGGCACGAGCGTCGCGTCGGTGCCGTCGCCGTTCCACAGGTACGAGTACCCGTACCACTCGCCACCCTGCTTGGTCATGAACCGTGTCTCGATCCACTTGCGGCTCGCCGGGTCGCCTTCCTTCATTTCCAGCGCGAAGCTCTTGACCAGCACGCTCTTATCGGGGAACTCCCAGCCGTTGGTCCGCTTGTAGTTGATCGTACCTTCCGGCACCGCGAGCCAGCGCTCCTTGTGCGCCCCATCGGACCACAACTCCGCGTTCACGCTGTACGGGATCACGCCCGGCTTCATCGTGTGTTCCTTCACCGACGCGAACAGCCCGCTGTCGCTGAGCTTCTTGGGGAACCCGGTGTCGGCCTTCGCCGGGTTGGGCGCGAGCGTGAAGAACCCGCCGTCGCCGGTCGCGGCGTGGTGGCTGATGACCAGTTCGCCCTGCGGGTCGAGCGCGAACGACGTGATCTTCAGCGTGGTAATGGCGATCTTCTTGTGCCATTCGAGCTTTTGGCCGTCGTGCTTCGCGGCCCAGATGTGGCCGGTGCTGTAGTCGCCGTAGATGTACGCGCCCTTCATGCCGGGCAGCTTGTCGCCGTGGTACACGACGCCGCCCGTGAGCGACCGCGCCTCGGAGTGGTGGTGCTCGACGGTCGGCTTCACGATGGGCACCGGTGCGGCCTTGCGGTTGGGGTAGAACGGGTGCCCGCCCTCGGTCACGCTCCAGCCGTAGTTGTCGCCCTTCTTCACGAGGAACGCTTGCTCCCACAGGTCTTGCCCGTTCTGGCCGACCCACAATTGCTTCGTCTTGGCGTCGAAGGTCATGCGCCACGGGTTGCGCAGGCCCATCGCCCACATCTCCGGCACGAAGTCCTTCTTCCCGACGAACGGGTTATCCTTCGGCACGCTGTACGCTTTGCCCGCCGCAGGGTTGTCCACGTCGATGCGGAGCACCTTCGCCAGCAGCAGGTCGGTGCGCTGGCCGGTCAGGTCGGTGTCCGAATCCGAGGTGCCGTCGCCGGTGGTGACGTACATCAGGCCGGTGTCGTCGAAGCAGACCGCGCAGCCGTTGTGCCCGTCCGATTCCCAGTCGATGATGGTCTTTGCGCTCTTCTCGTCAATCGTGTACGGGGCCTTCGTGGTCATGGTGTAGCGGGTGATCGCGCACACCTTGCGCTTGCGGTCGGGAATCTTGCCGTTCCAGCCGACATAGATGTAGCCGTTGTCCTTCCACTTCGGGTGGAACGCGATGTCGTAGGCGGTGCCGCTGTTGGGCGTGTCGAGGAGCTTCACCATGTCCTTCTCGGTCGCGGTCGCCGTGAATGGGTGGCGGAAGATCGCGGAGTGCGCGTAGGCCCGCGGCTGGGTGATGGTGAGCATCTCGTCGGTCCCCGGAATGCGCACGGTGTAGATGGGGAACTCCGGGCGGAACTTGTCGAGCGCGCGCTCGGTCACGAACGCCGGCGGCGGGTCGGGGAAGCCCACCACGGTGCTCGTTGATGGCCGCGCGCGACCGTCAACGCCGAACGGCTTCTCCTTGCCGTCCGAGGCGACGACGGTGAGCGTCGCGTAGTCCTCGGTCTGGTGGAAGAACGGCCCGATCTTCTTCTTCGCAATGGGCGCGACGCACGACAGCTCCGGGTCTTTCCAGTCCTTGTGGTAGTCGAACCGGCACAGGTTCGTCTTCCACTTCTCCCCCGCGACCGGGCGACCGCCGGTGCGCACGAAGTCGGTCCACGGGATGCGCCCTTCCACGCTCCAGCCCTTGTCGCTGTCGTCGCGCTTGTTCAGCGTGCCGTTCAGCTTGACCTTCGACTCCATGCCGAACTTGCCGGTCTTGTACTGCTTCTCAATCGTCTTGATGTCGTACTTGGGGTAGAAGGCGTCGAAGTGCGCGCCGGCCGCGTTCACCTGGAACTCGTAGTAGCCGGTCTTGTCGGCGTCCGGCAGGAAGAACAGCTCGAACACGTCGTTGTTCCACAACTCGCCGTCGTGCTCCTTCACGTCCGCGAACAGGTCGGAATCTTCCATTTCGCAATGGAAGTAGAGGTACTCGCGGTCCCAGAGCAGCTTCGCGGTGGTCGCGGTGCGGCCCATGCGGGCCTTGTCACCGAGCCACGCGAGGTGAAACGCCTGGATCGGCTGCGCGTGCTTCCACGCCGCTTCATCCGCCACACCGTCGAGCGTGACGGGCGCGTCCGTCCAGCGGCACTCGAAGCTGTTCGGCGGCGGCTGCTTGAACGGCTCCGGGATCGGGTGCTCTGCGGAGCGCCCGCCGGAAACCAGCACGACGCCCACAAGGGCGGCGAGAAACGCGGTCGCGAGCGCGGAGCGGCGGGTCATGGGGAAAGCTCGGCGGGAGGGTGTTGCGAGGAGCGCCCATCGTAACCGGAGCGCCTGGCGGAGAGCAACAGGGCGATTCCGGCGCGCGGTTGCTGATGCTTCGGCCTTCGGCTCTTCTTCCGTGAGATTGCGTGCCGGGGGCGGCGGTGGTAAGGTATCCCCATCTGGCGCACCCGTCATTCGTTCATCCACGCGGTCGTATGTCTGTGAACCTCGATGCCTCTGGAATCGGCCAACTCGCGCTGCGCCTCGGTCTGGTCGCGCCCGATCAGGTGCGCGACTGCATCGACGAGCTGGGCGACAAGGCCGCGCCGGCCGCGGACCTGCTCCGCCTCATGGAGCGCAAGCGCATCCTCACGCCCTGGCAGGGGAACAAGCTGCTCAAGGGCGACACCGACGGCTACGTCCTCGGCGGGTTCCGGCTCCTGTACAAGATCGCCTCCGGCAGCTTCGGGAGAGTCTACCGCGGCGACGACCCGCGGAGCGGGCAGGTGGTCGCGGTCAAGGTGCTGCGCAACAAGTGGACGATGGACAAGCAGAAGGTCGACCTGTTCATGCGGGAAGGCAAGCTGGGCCTGAGCATCCGCCACCCGAACATTGTCTCCGTGCTGGCCGTCAACCAGGACCCGAAGACCGGTCAGTACTACATCGTGATGGAGTTCATCGAAGGCGGGAACCTGCGCGACCTGTTGCAGGCGCGCAAGAAGCTCAACCCGGACGAAGCGCTGCGCATCATGGACGAGTGCGCGCAGGGGCTGGCCTACTCCAACGCCCGCGGGCTGACCCATCGCGACATCAAGCCGACGAACATCTTGATCGCCGTTTCGACCGGGCAGGCGAAGCTGGTGGACTACGGGTTGGCCGAGATCAGCCAGAACTCGTCGGTGCAGCTCCAGCGGCAGGAGGATCGCGACGACGACGTGGCCGTAGACCGCACCGTCGATTACGCCGGCCTGGAGAAGGCGACCAACCAGAAGGCCGGCGATGTCCGCAGCGACATCTACTTCCTGGGGTGCGTGCTGTACGAGTGCCTGACCGGTGCCCCGCTGATGCCGGTGACGAAGGACCGGCAGGCCCGGATGCTGGCCCGCCGCTACATGGACGTGGAAGACGCGCTGCGCAAGAACGGCCCGGCGCTGGGCGTCAGCCCGGCCCTCATGCGGCTGCTCAACAAGATGGTCGCGTTCGAGCCGACGCAGCGCTACCAGACGCCCGCGCAACTGGTCGACGCGCTCCAGGCGTGTCGCGCGGAGCTGACCGCGGGCACCGCCGAGGCCCGCGTGCCGACCGGCCCCAAGACGCTGTTCGTGGTCGAGCAGAACGAGAAGTTGCAGGACGCCTTCCGCGAGCGGTTCAAGGCGCACGGCTACCGCGTGCTGCTGTCCATCGACCCCGGCCAGGCGGTGAAGCGCTACCAGCAGCAGGCGTACCACGCGGCCATCATCGACGCCCGCACCGTCGGGCGCGAGGGCGTGACCGCGTACAATGACCTGCTCCGCGTCTCCGACAACACCGGTCTGGAAGTGGGCGTCGTGCTGATCCTGGGCGCGGACCAAACGAAGTGGAAGGGCGAGGCCCGCGCCCACCCGCGCGGCGCGATCCTGATCGACCCCGGCGTCACGATGAAGCAACTACTGAGCACGCTCGAAACGCTCACCCCCGACGACGCGCCGGGGGAGTGATGCAGGGCGGGAGAGTTCACTTCCGAGGGGCGCTATCCCGCTCGATGTTCGCCCAGTTCCAAACCGTGAGCGTCGTATCGGAGCGGGCGACGACGAGGCGCGTTCCGTCCGGGGTGAAGGCAAGCCCGCCCACGTCGCCGAGCGTGTCGAAGCGGAACAGTTCGGCCCCGGTCGCCGCGTCCGACACGAGCAACTCGCGCGGCGCGCCCTTCGCAACCGGAACGCGACTGACGACAAACCGGCCGTCGGGCGTGTACGTCGGCCCGTAGCCCAGGACGCGATTCGCGCCGGTGGTCGGCTTGTCGCGTGTGTCCCACGCGCGCAGGTTCCGCGGCTTCCCGTTCCAGAACATCCACCCGCGCCCGGTCAGCAGTTCGTGGCCGTTCGGCGAGAACGCCACCGGCGACGGGCACGGGGCCTCATCCCACTTGCACCCGCCGATGTGCCGGCCCGGATACCGGGCCACCACCCGCCACTCGGCCGCGGGGTCGGTGTCGCGTACCGCGAACGCGGTCCACCCCGCGGACACCAACCGCGAGCCGTCGGGCGATATCGTGTTGCATATCGGCTGCTTGAATCCGGGAACCGTTTGGAGCACTCGTCCTGATGGCACCTCGTGAAGGGTGAAGTCTCTACCGTTGCACACCCACAACACGCCGCGGGAATCGAACCCCGGAATCGTCTGGTGGTCGTCGCCGTCCGGTGTCGGCTGGCGAAAAACTTCCGCGCCGGTCGTGGCGTCCCAGATCACCAGCGGGTAGTGGGCGGCCCCGTCGATGCCCGCGACGTACCGCCCGTCGGGTGACAGGCGCGCGTAGTTAATGTGCCCGTCGTCGCGGTCGATGATCGTGGTGGGCTTGCCTGTGGCAACGTCCCACACGCGAATCGAGTGGTCCCCGGCGGTCAGCAATCGCTTTCCGTCGCGCGAGAACTGAATCTCGCTTACGGAAGTGACCGGGTACAAGTTCACGTCGGGATGCAGGGCGCGCCCGGTCGCCGCGTCGATCAGTCGGAGTTTGCCGCCGTAAGAGGTCGCGACCGTCGTTCCATCGGCGGATAACGCGAGCAGATCGCTCCAGTGGTTGAAGGGGATCGTTCGGTTGGGTACACGCGACAGGTCTTTGGGGTCCAGTTCGACCAGTCCCGGCATGTTGACGACTTTGGCGAACACGCGCCCGCCACCGACGGCTGTTACGCCGCGGAGCCAGTAGGCGTACTTGCTCGACTTCCGGTCGAGTTGCTTTCCGGTCGCAGGGTCGTGCGACGCGAACCCGCTGTACCAGATGGCGATGAGTCGGTCGGCGCGAGGCCACACCACGTTGATGATCCCGTTGTCGTGACCGGGAACCGCGATCACGCGCACCGGCGCGGTGCCGGCGACCGGTGCGACGTAAACGGTGCCGCTCCAGTTGCAGACCGCCACCTGCGCGCCGTCGGGCGAGAAGCAGCACTCCGTTCGGTTGCTGGGCGAAATCGTGCCGATCACGCGAACGGCCTTGCCCGTTTCCAGGTTCCAAACCGTCAACTGCTCTTTGTCCGCGAACCCCACGCCGACCTTGCCGTCAGGAGCGACGGTGAGTGGAACGGGCACGCGCACAAGAACCGCGCCCGTGCTCGTATCAAAGACGACCGTTTGCCCGCGCCCGTTGTGCGCGACCAGTCGCGCCCCGTCCGGCGTGTACCCCACAACGTGCGCGCCGCCCTCACCGTCGCTGTAGCGGCGCGTTTCGTTCCCGGTGGCCGTGTCCCACTCGACGACAACGGGGGAATCGTACCCGGTCGCGGCCAGCCTGCGCCCGTCCGGGCGGAACACGAGCGCGGTCGCACCGCTGCTCATCAGGAACCGCGTGTCGCCGATTCGGTCGACCGGCTCCGCCGTCACCGCGGGTCGCGTGGGTGGCCCCAGCGCGACCTCTGCCCGCTCGCCGGTATCGGGTTGCGGCTCCTCCGGCGCGTCCGGGCGCGCCGGGTCGTCCCACCTCGCGAGCGCGAAGAACAGCACTGCGGGAACCGCGAGTAGCACCAGCAATCGACGGCGCGCCATGACTTGTTCCTCGCTCTCACCGCCCAGTGTACCCGATTCGACGCGCGCGGGCGCGGGCGGTTCCACGGACCAATTAAAGCCGCGCGGCGTCTTGTTCTGGTACACCGGGCGGCGCGCTGGTATCCTGAACCACGTTACATAAGCCGGAGGAGATGCTACTCGTGGGCGAGATTCGAGTCGCAGTGAAGATCACAAACGCCGTTGACGACGAACTCGCGCGTACCGGGCGGCTCGCGCCCGACCAAGTTCGCACATACCAAGCGGATGCGATGGTTGACACCGGCGCGGTTCGGACCGTTTTTCCGCCGCACGTCGTCGCGCAGCTCGGCATCAGTATCCGTGGCCAGCGCGTGGCGGAGTACGCGGACGGAAGGACAGAAAGCGTCGGCATCACCGGCCCGGTAATCGTTGACATACTCGGTCGCGACACCCTCGAAGAGGCGCTCGTCCTCGGCAACGAAGTGCTGATCGGCCAGACCGTTCTCGAAAAGCTCGACCTGCTGGCCGACTGCGCGAACCGGCGACTGCTGCCCAATCCGGCGCACCCCGATCAACCCGTCTCGAAGGTCAAGTAGCCCGTTCCGGGTCGCCTGCCAATTCGCCTTTCTCCGTTCGCGCACTCCCTGCCACTCTGACACTCGCGGCCCGTAGCGCCGCCGGTGGCGTTTCGCCAAAGCCTTTCTGAATCGTCACTTGTGGCGACCTCGTTTCCCGGCACAAAGCTTGCATAGGGGCGTCGCTCAGCTATCCCTATCGTTACCTCCAGGCGGATAGACAACGATGTCAGCCAAGCAACTTTCCTACGCCGACGACGCGCGCCAGAAGCTCCTCGCCGGGGCCAGCAAACTCGCCCGCGCCGTCCGCTCCACCCTCGGGCCGCGCGGCCGCAACGCGATCCTCGACAAGGGCTGGGGGTCGCCGAACATCACCAAGGACGGCGTC
>SXHE01000237.1 GCA_005773755.1 Planctomycetia bacterium | reverse complement strand
GTTCGATCACGCCCTTGCCGATGTGAACGGCCCCTTGCGCGTGACCGGCCGCGAACTCGCTCTCCTCGCGCACGTCCACAAGCACGAACGCTTCGCCCCTCGCGCGGCGGTCGCGCACGTCATCGACGGTGCATTCCCGCACGCGAGTCTTCGCGTCGGTGACAATCTTCAGGAACCCCGGCGCGTGTTGCTTCGCCATCGCTCGGCCCTCGGTGTGTCAGTCGTCATCGTCGTCGCGCGGGCGCTTCTTCTTGGGCCGCGGCTTCTCGTCTTCGTCCTCGTCCTCGTCCTCGTCACGCGACTTACCCTTGCGCGGCCGGTCGTCATCGTCGTCGTCATCGATGGTTTTCAGCAGTACCTTGTGGACGAGCGTTTCGACCTCGCGCACGTCCTCGATACCGAGGAACCCGTAGTGCGTTTCGTGCCGGCTGGTCTCGCTCCGCACGGTGCGCCCGGTCTTGCGGTCCACATAGTCCGTGCGCTGTTCGGTCACTTTCGTCTTGAAGATCAGGTCGCCCGCGCCCTTGGGCTTCTTCGCACTCTTGACCCGCATCCGGCGCAGCTCGTTCGGCTCGTAGGACTCGGACCCGCCGCCGGAGCCGAACAAGTTGGCGCTGTACACGATGGCCCGGTTGTTCGTGAGCGCGTACCAGCTCCGCGCGGCGGCCTTGCGCGTGGCCCCCGGAAGGAACGCGGCCATGCCGACGCCGATGAGCACGAAGACGAGCGGGATCAGCCCCGCGAACCACGGGGCCACCGCGAAGAAGATGCTGCTGAACAGCACGCCCACGCCCGCCACGCCGATGCCGACGAACATCAGCACTTTGGCCTTCTGCTCGACGATCTCCGGGCACATGCGCGCGGCCCAGTACAGCACCTCGCCGCGCGACAGCTCCTCCTGAACCTGCCGCATCAGCCCCTTGCTCTTGACCCCGGTGTTGAGTTCCAGCGCCTCGGCCGGGGCCGGGTCCAGCGTGAACCCGCTCCCCTTGTCGTCGTCGTCGAACGACTTCTTCTTCTTGGGTTTGGGCTTCTCGTCCTCATCATCGTCGTCATCGTCGCGCCCCTTCTTCTTGGCGCGCGCCTCCTCTTCGAGCGAAGAGGACTTCGCCTGATACTTCTTCTTCGCGGGCGGGGCCATCGTGCCCTCGCACTCCGGGCACGTCTTCTCGGCCCCGGACTTCGATTCTTCGGTGTGCCCACAGTCCGGGCACTTGATGGTGATCGCCATGAGGGTGATTCCTGGTGGAAAACACGGCGCAATCAGAATGGCAAATCGGGGCCGAAAAGCAATGGGCGGGCGAAGATGAAGGGGTGAAAGGATGAGGGGTGAAGGGGTGAGAAGACAGGCGCAAGCGCCTTCGTTTTCTCACCCCTTCACCCCCTCATCCTTTCACCCCTTCATCTTCACTTCAGGTAGCGGTTGAGGATGTTCTCGATCAGCTCCTGGCGGCCGGAGACGTTCTTGTCCGCGTCGCCCTTCTTCAGCATGTAGGCTTCGAGCGTGTCGAAACTCTCCTTGCCGGCCTCGATCTGCGCGCCGATGCCGGTGTCCCAGCTCCCGTAGCGCTGCTTCACGATGTCCTTCAGTACGCCGTCCGTGCGCATCGCGGCGGCGATCTTGAGACCGTGGGCGAAGGCGTCCATGCCGCCGATGTGGGCGTGGAACAGGTCGACCGGCTCGAAGCTCTCGCGCCGCACCTTCGCGTCGAAGTTCATGCCGCCGCTGCCGATCCCGCCTTGTCCAAGCACGAGCAGCATCACCTGCGCCGTCAGGTACAGGTCGGTGGGGAACTGGTCCGTGTCCCAGCCCAACAGCGGGTCGCCGCGGTTGGCGTCGATGGAGCCGAGCAGCCCGTTCGCACTGGCGTAGGCCAGTTCGTGGCCCATCGTGTGCTTCGCGAGCGTCGCGTGGTTGGTCTCGACGTTGAACTTGAACTCCTTCTCCAGCCCGTTGGCCCGGAGGAACGCGAGCGAGTTCGCGCAGTCGAAGTCGTATTGGTGCGAGGTCGGCTCGTGCGGCTTCGGCTCGATGAGGAACGTGCCCGTGAAGCCGATCTTCTTCTTGTAATCGACGGCCATGTGGAAGAACCGCGCGAGGTGGTCGAGTTCTCGCTTGAGGTCGGTGTTCCACAGGGTCATGTACCCTTCGCGCCCGCCCCAGAAGACGTAGTTCTCGCCGCCGAGGTCTTTCGTCAGCTCCAGCGCCTTCTTGACCTGCGCGGCAGAGTACGCGAACACGTCCGCGTTGCAGCTCGTGCTGGCCCCGTGAACGAACCGCTTGTTGCTGAACAGGTTCGCGGTGCCCCACAGGAGCTTGATGCCGGTGCGCTGTTGCGACTCCTTGAGCTTCTTGGCGACCGCGTCGAGGTTCTTGTTCGTCTCGGTGAGGTTCGCCCCTTCGGGGCTGACGTCGCGGTCGTGCCAGCAGTAGTACGGGACGCCGAGCTTCTCCATGAACTCGAACGCCACATCGACGCGCTTGATCGCCATGTCGAGCGAGTCGGTGCCATCCTCCCACGGGCGCACGGCGCAGCCGGGGCCGAACGGGTCGCCGCCGGTGCCGCGGAACGTGTGCCAGTAGCACACGGCGAACCGCAGGTGCTCCTTCATGGACTTGCCTTCGACCAGCTCGCCCTCGTTGTAGTGGCGGTACGCGAGCGGGTTGGTGCTGTCCGGGCCTTCGTACTTGATCTTCGGAACGTCGGGAAAGGCAGGCATGGGTCGCTTCCGTGGGAGTGTGGAGACGTGAAGAGAGCGTAGCAGAACGCGGCGGAAGTGGGTAGGATTGGGTGTACGCAGTGGCGCGCATCGGAGGGAGACATGAGTACCGCAACAACCCCGACCACAACAACCGCACCCGCGTCCGCGGTGGACTACGTTCGCGCGCTACAGCCGGAAGAGAAGCAGGCTGTGTTTCTGGCCCTGCTGCGCGAGGCGCTGACCGAGAACGGCGACACGGGGTTGCTGCCGGTGGACGACGAGGACGGCAACCCGTTCGGGTACTACGTCCCGCCGAAGGCGGCGGAGGAACTGTATCGGCTCCACGGACCGCAGTTGACGGAAGCCGAAGAGCAAGAGATCGACCGGCGAATCAACAACCCGCAACCGGGTATTCCGATCGCGGAAGTGATCGCCGACTTCAAACACCGTTTGGCCGAGTTGCAGCAGCAACCACAGTGACGGTGCGCTGGAGCCGTCGGAACGGCCGAAGTCCGACGTACCTCTCTTCCCGTGTGAGCGCCACCCAAATCCCGTTCGCGTACAACCACCACGCCCCGGTTGCACGCTGCCGAAGGATCGCGCCCGGCGGCGGCGCGCCGTGTTCTTCGAGTACGTCCTCCAGTTCCTCGCAGTAGATGGTCGCGGCGATCAAGGCGTCGGCAAGGGACGACGTACTCTCTTCGAGCAGTCGCAGCAGTTGGGCGCGTGCTTCGGGCCGGAACTCGACGACGACTTTCATAGGCGTTACCTCCCGCCCGCGAGTATATCCGGCGCGCGGCTCAGGCGGAACCGACATCGCCGGGCGGACGTTCGCGCGCGAGGATGTGCCCATGAACGAAGAAGCCGCGTTCCTCCGCGCGATCT
>SXHE01000236.1 GCA_005773755.1 Planctomycetia bacterium | reverse complement strand
GAACGTGCAGACCGCGGCGGTCAGCCGCGCGGCGCGAGGGGTGTGCATCGGTGGATGGGTCCGGGACGTTAAGCGGTGGGGTGGTTGGGGTGGGTGGTCGCCCATGTGTGCGAGCGGCCACCGACTGAACCCCGCAGTCCCGGACGGCCAGACCGCGGGCGTCCGGGAACCAGCTCTGGAGGAGAGTTCGCAGGAGTTGCGTGGGGCACCGACGTCGATGCCCCACGCCCGGCCGGTGACCACTACCGGATCGACACCGTCACTTCGTGCGGGGTTTTCTCGACGTTGCCGGCGGCGTCCTCGGACAACGCCATCAGCTTCACTGGCCCCGCCTTCACGTTTGCGAGTGTGACCTCCCACTCACCGTTCGCCGCGACCTTCGCCCCGGTGCCGTTCACGGTCACCCGCTTCAACGCGGCGTTGTCCGAGGTCGTGCCGCGGACGACGAGCGCATCCCCGTCCTTGCGGACGTGGGTAATGACGGTAATCGGCGGCAACGTGTCGATGGGGTTGAGCTTGGCCACCTCGATCTCCGCAGACTGATACCTCGCCCCGCCGTCACCGAACTTACCCTGCGGCCAGCCCGGCTGGCGGTGCCGTCGGCTGTTGCCCTTCGCGACGTACTCCTCTTCCGTGGCGATGGTCATGTCGCGTGAGTTGATCGACACGTTGCGGTAGTCCTGGGACTTGTAGACCGAGTCGCGGACGCCGTAAGTCGCGTTGGCGATCGTCATGCCGTCGATCAGCACGTTCGGGGACTCCACCCCGAACCCTCCGACGACCGCCCAGATCTTCATGTTGCGGATCACGTGCGGGGTGCTCGCGTCCGGGCCGACCCCGCCGTTCGCCTGGCCGATGTTCAGCCCCCAGAACCCGTTCCCGTGCGTCTCGTTGTCCTCGAACCGGACGAACGGCAACGTGCGGATGTCCACCGGCTTCTGCGAGCCGTCGGGCTGGCGGACGTTCATCACCAGATCGAACGGGGTCTTGGGGTCCCCGAACTTCAGCTTCGGGTCGGCCGCGCCGGGCAGCGTCTGGACACCGGCCTTCGGGGTGGCCTCCATCCGGAACCCGTACTGCCGGTTCTCGACCGACACGTTTCGGGTGAAGGTGTTGTGGGCGTTGGCGAACCAGAAGCCGGCCCCGTCGTTCGGGTCGAACGGCAGGAGTTGCTTGGGCAGCGGTTTTCCGTCGCGGGCGTAGCAGGCGAGGTTGCGGTCGAAGACGTTGTTGACCTCGGTGCCGTCCTCGAGGAAGAACCCGTGGCCGACGCTGTGGAAGCCGACGCAGTCGCGGACCACGAGGTAGTTCGTACCGTGGACGGTGAGCCAGTGGTTCTTGCTGTGGTGGAACGACGCCCCGATGAGGGAACTGCCGCGCATGGTGTCGCCGCACAGGTGGTAGTGCAGGTTGTACCGGCCGAGCACGCCTTCCTTGCCCAGGTGGCGGAACTCGGCGTAGCTGACGCCGCCGGCCGACCCGCGGTGGTACATGGTGTGGCCGCGGTGCCCGTCCGGGTTCGCCGACTCGACGACCACGTTGCGGCTCAGATTCGCCACCTCGGCGCGGAACTCGCCCTCGCCGGCGTGCCCGTACTGTAGGGGTTGTTCCAGTGTGATCTTCGTGCCGCTGAGCGCCTTGATCGTCGCTTCCTCGGTCCGGGCTTCCGTGTGAATCGGCCGGTCGGAGGAGGTCACGATGATGCGGTCGCCCGGCTTCCACCCGGTGACGGCCTCGGCCAGCGTGATCTCGGTCGCGCCGGCCTCGCCCTTCTTCTTGGGCGCGGCCGCGTTCGCCCCCAGCTTGACCCAGGTGCGGCTCAGGGGCTGGCCGTGGAAGTCCATCCGCCCGCCGCAGCAGACGATGGCCGGGCACGACTCCTTGTCCATGCCTTCAACGAAGTGCAGACGGATCTTCGCGGTCTTGCCTGCGGCGATGGGCTTCTCCGGGGTGCCGACGAGCAGCGCCGGCTTGCCGTCGCAGCACAGGCACCCGGCCGTGAACCCCGGCTGACCGATCCCCGGCTTGGGCGCGAGCTTCGCGTCGGCCGGGTGAGCGTTGCAGTCGAACCCGTTCTCGTCGAGCTTCTCGTCGTGCTGGATCTTGATCAGCCCCACGTTCAGTTCGGTGTCCTTGTCGGTCGCGAACGTCACCGTGCCGACGATGAACAGCGCACGGATGACGTCGTCGGACTTCACGTCGTATGTGACGGCGTGCCCTTCGCGGACCAGCACCGTGTCCCCGGCCGCGGGGAGCTTCCCGCCGTCCCAGGTCTTCGGGTCCGACCAGTTGCCGGAGCCGGCCGACTTCACCGTCGCGGCCGACGCCGGGATCGCCAGCGCGAGCGCGGCGAAGAGCGAGAGAATCAGGCGAGTCATGAAATCTCCTGCGGAAGTGACGCGGCCGACACCGGCCGCGCGGTCGAGGACTGGTTTGCGGGCAGTCCGGTCACTTGCCTTCCTTGCCCTTCTTCGGCAGGGCGATGGCGGTGACGGACTTCTTGTCCTCGCTCAGGGTGAGCGTGACCGCGGCACCGGCCTTCACGTCGGCCAGGGTCTTGGCGTCCGCCCCCTCGGTCACCTTCACGTCCTTGGCGAGGTCGAACGTCTGGGGCGGGGCCACTTCCTTGCCTTCCTTCGTGCGCCCCTCGAGTGTGACAGTCTTGGCGTCGATCGCCTTGACCTTCCCGGCGACGGTCGGCGGCCCTTTCTTCTTGTCCTCGGCCGTGGCCGTGCCGACGAGCAGACCCGCGACACCCAGCGCCAGCAACGCGACGAACGTCTTCATGGGACATCTCCAGTAGCCCCGCGAGCCGGCGGGGCGTGCTTCGAGGAAACGGCCCCGTCGGCTCACGGGGACATCGGGGTCAGGGAGACTTCGCGTCCAGGGCCAGCACGCGCTTGCCGTCGGCGGAGAGCCGGACGGAGGCGGACAACCCGTCGCGCAGTTCGGCGAGAGTCGCGGGGTTGCCGTCCAGTGTGACGGGAGCGGTCGGGGAGACCGGCCAGGTGGCGGGCGTGGCCTTCGCGTCGGTCGCAATGCGAAGCAGGGTGATCGTGTTCCGACCGGCGTTCACGGCCCGGAGCGTTCCGGAGACCGTTTCGCCGTGGGCGCTGAGGCTCCGCACTTCGGTTCCGTCGGCGGTGAGCGTGACCGTTACCCGTGGTCGCGCCCCCAGCGCGGCGAGGTCCGCGACAGAGGCCGACTGACCGTCGACCTGGATATCGACACCGGCCGCCAGTGGGTACGCGGCATTGACTTCGCGGACGCGGAGCGTGACCGTCCGCTTACCGGGTTCCACATCGCGGAGCACGGCGGCGAAGGTCGCCCCCGATTTCGGCTGGGCTTTCACCGGGGGCGTGGTGAGCGGAGGCCGCGGTTCCGGCTCCGGGGGACGGTCGGGCTTGACCGTCGGGCTCGACGGCGGTGGAGCGCTGGCGGTGGAGTCCACCACGGGCGGCGTGTTGCGGTCTGAAGTGAGAGCGAACCCACCGATCCCGAGGCCGACGGCCAGCACGCCCGCCGCGAGGGCCGCGATGAGCCGCACCTTCGTCACCGCGAGTTCGCGGAGCAACCCCGTCGCCTGCTCCAACGCGGCCGGCGCGTTCACCGGCTGCCCGGCGGCGAACCGCAGCGACTGTTCGACGACCCCGGCGACCGTTCGGACCGGGACGGCCGCGGTCGCCACCGAGGTCACCAAGAAGGCGACCGACAGGGCGATGCCTCGCCGCGCGAGCCGGCTGCGGAGCAACTCGCGTCCGCGTTCGAGCCGGATCTTCACGGCCCCGGGCGCCCAGCCGAGTTCGCGGGCGGCCTCGTCGCGTGTCTTCCCCTGCAACCCGCACAGCAGCAGCGGGGCGCGGTACTTGTCGGGCAGGGCCTGCAACTCCTCGTCGAGTACCGGCCCGAGGTCGTCCCACGTGCGCGGCGGTGCCGAGGCGGGTTGGGCCTCCGCGACCGCACGCTCCCGCTCCTTCCGGCGGGTCTCGGACGCGCGGGCCTTCCGGGCGAGCAGGTAGGCGGTGCCGTACAAGAAGCTCCCGACCGACTCGTGCTTGCGGATCGAACCCGCCCTGCGGACCAGCACGAGGAACGTGGCCTGGAGCACGTCCTCGGCGTCCTGCTCGCTCGCCAGCAGGCGACGGCATGCGGCGAGGACGAGCGGGGCGTGCCGGTCCACGAGGGCGGCGAACGCGGCCTCGTCGCGGTGGTCCACGAACCGCCGGAGCAAGGCCTGGTCGTCCAGTTTGCGGGCGTCCTCGACCGCCACGAGGTTCCGGAGGTAGCGGAGCAGTGTGTCCATCGCTTCTCGTCGGCCGCCGATCGCTGTTTCGGGTATAGTGCCGCCTCGACGGGATCCGGCATCAACTATTTTCTCCCCGGCACGATCCCGGCCGCTTCCGCTCAGGAGAACCAATGATCCCGCGCACCATTCTGCTCGCTCTCTCCCTGTCCGTCGCCGGTCAACTACCGGCGCCTGCCCAGGAGCGAGTGGCGCCCGCGAAGTCGAAAGGCGGGAAGCCGCTCGGCGAGCCGTGGGCCGGTGTCCCTGAGGAATTCAAGCGGCTCAAGCTCCCCGACTGGAAGGCGCCCGACGATCTCAAACAGTGGCAGTCCGCAGACCGGGCGAAGACCCGCGACACCGTCCTGAAGTGCCTGGGGGAACTCCCAGCCCGGCCGAAGAAGCTCGCGGTCAAGGTAACGGCCACGGAAGACAAGGGCGAGTACAAGCTGGAACGGTTCGAGTTCGACAACGGCGTCGATTCCGTCGTCACCGGGATGCTGTTGATCCCCAAGAAGAAGGGACCGCTGCCGGCGGTGATCGGCTTGCACGGGCACGGCGGCAGCAAGGAGACGATTTGCACCGACGAGCAGAACCCGCAGTGCATCGGTCCGCTCCTGGTCAAGAAGGGGTTTGCGGTCGCGGCCATCGACTCGTACTTCTGCGGCGACCGCTCGGGCAAGAAGGTCGGGGATAAGCAACTCACGGGTGCCGACGAGGGGGCGTGGGTGAAGCTCAACCTGTGGCTCGGCCGATCGCTGTGGGGCATGATGATCCGCGACCAGCAGTGCCTGATCGACTACCTCGTCACCCGACCCGAGGTGGATGCGAAGCGGATCGGGGTGACCGGGATGAGCATGGGCGGGACCGGGACCTGGTGGCTGGCGGCGATCGACGACCGCGTCGCCGCCGGGGTCGGGGTCGCCGGGTTCACGCGGTACGCCGAGCTGATCGCCCACAACGGCGTCCGACTGCACGGGATGTACTACTTCGTGCCGGGGTTGCTGCAGCACTTCGACACCGAGGCGGTGTACGCGCTCATCGCCCCGCGCCCGCTGCTCATGCTCTCCGGGGACCGCGACTTCGGACT
>SXHE01000235.1 GCA_005773755.1 Planctomycetia bacterium | reverse complement strand
CGCGCCGTGGGCCGCGCGCGCGACAACGAGCTGTACGTCGTGCTGGCCGACCTCGCGGAGCTGGGCACCGATCTCGAACCGCTGGTCAAAGCGTGCCGCGTGGCCCGCGCGCGGCGGCACCACGTCATGGTGATCGTGCCGTGGCCCGCGGACGTGCCCTCGCCGGACGAAGAGCCCGAAGCGACCGACGACGACGGTAGGCACAAGAAGAAGAAGCGCCACCCGGACGACATGGAAGCCTCGGCACGGCAGAAGCGCATCAACAAGATCGTGCTCGACAACCTGACGCGCCAGTACCACGAGACGTTCCGCACGATGCGGCGCTCGCTGTGCGGCGTGGGGGCGACCGTGATGCGGGTCGACGACGGCGACGCGGTGCGGCTGGTTCTGGACCGGCTCGACCGGCTCCGCGGAATGAGGAGCCGCCGATGAGCAAGTCACGCAGCCGCGACGACGACCGCGACCGCGACCGCGACGACCGCGACGACGAACCGCGCGAGCCGAAGGACCACCGCGAGCCGCTGACACAGCGAGAGGTGTTCGAGTTCTATGTGAACGACAAGGCCGTGCGCCCGTACCTGATCGGGGCGCTCGGCGCGCTGGCGATGCTGTTCCTGGTGATGTTCCTCGGCGGCAGCGACATCGGCGCGGTCGCGGTCACCCTGTTCGCGCTCGCGACGCTCGCGTTCCGGTGGACGGCCGGCCCGCCGTTCACCATCTTGTTCCTCTTCTATTTCTCCGTGTTTCCGTATGGGCTGCCGGTCGTCGACGACCTGTACAGCAACCCGTTCGAGGTCCGCGAGTCGCACTTCCGCGTCGCGGACGTGGTGCTGGTGCTCGCGGCCCTGGTGTACCTGCGGTGCCAGTACCGCATCTTCGGGCTGGTGCAGCAGGCGATGCCGTTCGAGAACGTGTTCCGGCGCAAGGGCGATCACCCGCTGCGCCGCCCCACCAGCCACGTCGATCCGACCGAGATCGCGTGGCTCATGGGCATCGCCTTCGCGCTCGTCCTCGTGGGCCAGTTCCTCTGGTGGCTGGTCAACGCGCTGGAGTTCGTGCCGACGGACGACGAGTTCCCGGTGCGCTGGGCGGACCCGAACTCACTCGCGCGGTACCGGCGCGGGCGGCGCGAGCCGGGCGAGTACCACGCGGGCGCGAGCCGGTTCTTCATCATCCTCGGCGCGCTGTTCTTCGGATTCCTGCTCGTGCGCCTGGTGTTCGGCTACTGGCGACTGCGGACGATGACCGCGGCCGAGGGCGCGACCGTGCTCACGGACACGAGTTGGGCCGAGTCGCACCGCGAGCTAGTGCGCATGGAGAAGTGGCGCATCTGGGGCCGCCTGCGGGCCGTCGAGCGCCGCCGCCGGGCCGCCTACGAGGAGCGCGAGCGCAAGCGCAAAGAGGCAGAGGAGCGAGCGCACGAGGCAGAGCGCAAGCGGAAAGAAGAAGAGCGCGCGCGTAAGCGCCACCGCGACGGCGATGACGACGACCGCCCGCGCCGCCGGCGCAAGTAGCCACTTGCGGCTTCGCGAGCCGGCCCGCGGTCGACCACAATACATCTGAGGGGGAACACCAATGAGGTTCGTGTACTGGAGCCGCGAGATCGCCGGGTGGCTCATCATCCTGCTGGGGTTGGGGCTGTTCTACGCCACCTATGAGAAGCTCAACAACCGCCGCATCTTCGAAGCCGCACCGATGGCGTTCATGGGATTCGTCGTGTTCCGCGGCGGCATCCACCTGCTGAAGGTGGCCGTCGCGGCACAGGTGGCCCGCGCGCTCCCGGAGTCGGCGCAACCGCAGACGCGAAAGGCCAGCCGAATGCAGCCCAAGAGCTACGCCCCGACCCCGGCGAAGTCGGTCGTACCCGGCCCCAAGAGCCGGGCCGCGGCTAGCGCCAACGGCGAGGCGGACTGAGCCGTGTCGCGCGTTCCCCCCGGTATGCGGGCGGTGTTCTTCGACGCCGTCGGCACCCTGCTCTTCCCCGACCCGTCCGCACCGGTGGTCTACGCCGCGATCGCGCGGCAGCACGGGTTGAACCTGTGTGCTGATGAAGTCCGCGCGCGGTTCGTCACCGCGTACCGGCGCGAAGAGGCCGCGGACGTCGCGACCGCCTGGGCCACCAGCGAACCCCGCGAGCGCGCCCGCTGGCACGCCATCGTGACCGAGACGCTTCTGGGCGTGACCGACCCCGACAGTTGTTTCCGGCACCTCTTCGATCACTTCGCACGTCCGACCGCCTGGAAGCTGGCCCCGGACGCGGCCGAAGTGGTCGCCGCCCTTCACGCGCGCGGCCTCACACTGGGCCTCGGCTCCAACTACGACGAACGCCTATGGTCGCTGCTCGCGGGCTTTCCCGAACTGGACCCGCTGAAGGACCGTGTGTTGATTAGCGCCGCGGTCGGCGTGCGGAAGCCGGGCGCGGGCTTCTTCCACGCCGTCGCCCGCGCCGCGCAGTGCGATCCATCGGAAGTGCTGTTTGTGGGCGACGACGCGGACAACGACTACACCGGCGCGAGCGCCGCCCGGATGCCGGCGCTGCTGCTCGACCCGGACGACCGCTTCACGGAGGTTCCGCACCGCATCGCGACCCTGGGGGATCTGGTGCGGTAAGGCGCATCACACGAAAAACCACCACGCGAGCCGCGACCGCGAGGGAGCGGGGCTAGCCATCGCTCACTCACCCCACGGGAACCACCTCGGTCGGGACGTTGTCCGTCGGCTTGAGACGGTCACGCAAGAGGCGCGCGGCGACGCGATTCACCACCTCCAGGTACGCCAGCGCACTGGCCTCCACCACATCGAGGCTCGCGGCGCGGGCGCGGGACCGCTTGCCGCCGTACTCGATCTCGATGGTCGCCTCACCCAGCGCGTCCATGTCCTGACTCACCGAGCGGACGCGGTAATCGACCACCTTCACCTGCGCGCCGGTGATACGGTTGATTGCCTTGATGAGCGCGTCGATGGGGCCGTTGCCGATGGCGGCGTCGCGGTGCGTTTTGCCGTCCTGGTGTTTGAGCGTGACCGCGGCCGACGTCTGCGACCCGGGGCCCGCGGTGCTCGTGAACCCGACCAGAGTCCACAGGTTCCCGGTCCCGGCGTGGAGCTGGTTCTCCGCCAGCGCCTCGATGTCCGCGTCGTAAATCTCCTTCTTCTTGTCGGCGAGGCCCTTGAACTCGTCAAACACGCGGTTCAGTTGCTCGTCGGTCAGCCTGTAGCCCATGTGAGTGATGCGGTCCTTGAGCGCGGCCCGGCCGCTGTGCTTGCCGAGGACCAGTTCCGTGCGCGGGATGCCCACGTCCTCCGGCTTCATGATCTCGTAGGTGCTGCGCTCCTTTAGCATCCCGTCCT
>SXHE01000234.1 GCA_005773755.1 Planctomycetia bacterium | reverse complement strand
GGTGAAGGGGTGAGAAGACAAGGCAGGCGCGTTTGTCTTCTCACCCCTTCACCCGTTCAGCCCTTCTCCCCATCTCTACGCCGTCAAGCCACGACAAGGGCCATTGGGATTTCGTGGCTGTCCGTACCGGACAAGGTGCGGTCGCGGTCGTCCTCTTGTGCGGAGCGGATCGCGGCCTCGACGCTCTCGTCGCCGGGTGCGAGGAAGTTGAGGATCGCGGCACAGCGGAGCCGCTGATCGGGATCGCCCTGGCGCAGTCCGTTGAGCAGCGCCGGCACCGCGCCGCGGCCGACCCGCTTCAGGGCGGTCGCGGCGACCACGCGGGTGCGCGTTTCCGGTTCGGTGAGGAGCGCGACCAATCCGGCGGCACCGGGCGCGCCCGCCGGACCGAGGCGACCCATCGTGCCGGCACAGTCGCGGCGCACGCTGGCGTCCGAATCGCGCAGTCCGACCACGAGGCCGGGCACGGCGGGCAGCGCGTGAACGCCGAAGTCGCCCAGCGCGCGGGCGGCGCGACGGCGCACGCGCGAGGCCGCATCGCGCAGCCCCTTCGCGAGCGCGTTCACCCGCTTGGTGAACGGCACCGGCAGATCCGAGAGCGCCACGATCGCCAGTTCCCGTACCTGCGGATTCGGGTTGTTCTGCGCTTCGAGCAGCACCTCGTAGGCCACGTTGGTCTGCGCGTCCGGCAGGCCGTGAACGAGGATCGTGAAGACCAGCTTGTGCATCACCTGGGGCGTGAGCGGTTCCATAGTCATCGGGGGGCTGGTGAGCGGGCGCGGCCGGGGCCGTGGCGGGGTGTCAGTTCCCCCAACTGTAGATCACGGGTTCGGCCCGTTCCCGCACAGCCGCGCGAATTGCGCCCGACGATTGCCGCCCCTTTACACCCCGGTTCCGGCGCTAACCCCGGTTAACGCCGGTCGCCTTCCACAACCGCGCCCGCCTCGGTACAACACCGGGTACGAAGTACCGCGGAACCTTATCTTCTGGTGCCAAATGGCGGATCAGGCGAAGTTCGTCGGGCTGGACGTGGGCGGAACCACGATGAAGGCCGCGGTCGTCACCGAAGCGGGCACGCCGCTGTCCAAGCCGGTGGTGATGGACACCAACCCGGAGCGCGGGCAGGACGAGGGCCTGGAAACGATGTGCGAGACGATCCGCCGCGCGGTCGCGGCGGCGGGTCTCACCATGAACGACATCGCGGCCATCGGGGTCGCAACGCCGGGCCTCATGGACATCAAGGCCGGGTTGATCCTGGACCCGCCGAACCTGAAGCCGTGGAAGAACGTGCCCGTGCGCGACCATGTCGCCAAAGCGTTCGGCAAGCCGACCGCGTACCAGAACGACGCGAACGCCGCGGCCTACGGCGAGTTCTGGGTCGGGGCCGCCAGCGACGCGAAAAGCATGGTACTGTTCACTCTGGGCACCGGTGTCGGTGGCGGCATCATCATCGACGACACCATCATCGAGGGCGAGCACAGCCACGGCGGCGAACTGGGCCACATGCGGATCGCGATGCCGGACACCGGCCGCCAGTGCGGGTGCGGCGCGCGCGGGTGCCTCGAAGCCTACGGCAGCGCAACCAACGTGGTGCGCCGGGCGCGCGAAGACATGGCCTGCTGGCGCGGCCCGGCCAGCAAGCTGAAGGACTATTACACCGCGACCGACGAGGACTTCACCGCGAAGGTGATCTTCCGCCACGCGGCCGATGGCGACGAACTGGCCCTGAAGGTGGTGGATGACACCGCGTACTACCTCGCGCTGGGCGCGTGCGCGGTGATGGCGACCGTGGACCCGGAGATGATCGTGTTCGGCGGCGGGATGGTCGCGGCCGGCGAGTGGTTCCGGTCCAAGATCGACGCCTACGTGAAGCGGTTCGGGCTGCCGTTCCCGACCAAGAGCGTGAAGATCGCGTTCGCCTCGCTCGGCTCCGACGCCGGGTTCATCGGCGCGGCCGGCTGCGCGAAGCTGCTGGTCGCGAAGAAGTAGGCGAGCGGGGGCTTGAGCCGCCCTGTTCTTTGGCGAACCCTGCCCGCAAGGGCGGGGGTACGCAACACCCACCGGCCTTGCGGCCGGGGTTCGCCTCGGAGACACAATGGCCGAGTGGGACGAGTACGAACGGCCGGGCGCACAACCTGCGGAGCGGTCCGCGGACGAGCTGCGCCGCATCGTCCGCTACCAGCGGTGGCTGATCGCGGTCGTGCTCGCTCAACTCGCGCTGTGGGGCGGGTTCATCCTGATCGGGGTGTTGGGCAACCGGTTCGCGGGCACGCCCCGGATGCCCGTGATCCTCACGTTCATCCTCGGCGCGGTCGGCGGCATCTACGTGTTCCTGCTGTGCTGGGAACTGAAGCGCGGCGGGATCGTGGCGTTCATGCTCGGCGCGGCGACCTTCGTGCCGTGCATGGGGCTGCTGGTGATGACGCTGGTGAACGGGTACGCGACGACCGAGCTGCGGAAGCACGGCGTGAAGGTCGGCGTGTTCGGCGCGAGCCTCGCCGCCGTAGACGAGCGCCCCTCGCTCTACGACGAGGACGAAGACGCCGGCTGGTAGGCACCCCGCGCGATCCCTTCATTTCTTCTCGCGTGGCGGCGGGGCCACGGCCGGTTCGCGAGCCACTTCTTCGACCACCCGACGGAAGTCCGGACGCCCGCGGAGCGCGTCGAGGTCCGCATCGGTCGCGAGTTCGTGGCGGTACTGCGTCCACTTCGTCGGGTGCCGGAAGTAACCTCCCGCGCGAAGCCGGTCGAGGTAGCCGACCGCGACCGTGGCGAGTCGTTCCCGTTCGGCCGGGTCGGTGTTCGGGTCCGCGGCGGCGAGAGCGAAGGCGCAGGCCGCGTTGTACACCCCGCCCCCCACAACCCCGCGTGCGTCGGCGAGGTGCGCGGCCAGTCGGGTCGCCTTGACGTGAGCCGCCCGTTCCCCGCGCGACCACGGAAGGCGCGACTGCTCCATCTCGGCCCCGCGGAGCAAAACGGATCGCACGAATAGCAGTTCGTCGGTCGCCCGGCCCGGTTGGAACAGGAGCGCCTGTCTGTAGTCAATGGCCTTCATCTTGACGAGGTCGGCCGGCCCCGGTGGGGTGACGTCGCCGGACGCGGGAACCGTCGCGGCGACCGCCGCGACGTCCGGGCGCACGCGGTCCAGTTGTTCGAGCGCCTCGCTATACCGGAGTTCGAAGAGGTACACCGTGTACCGCATTAACCCGACGGTGGCGATCGGCCCGGCGAGCGACTCGGCGGCCGGGGCGGTCAGGAACTCGGCCAGTGTGCCCGGCGGGGCGGTGTCGCGGATCCCAACGAACAACCGTTCCGCCCGGTCCGCCAAGACGAGCGCCGTCGCGCGGTCCGTCGGGGTCGCCTTGAGGATGTTGATGTCGGTGAGGGCGAGGAGGCACATCCCGAGGAAATAGTCGTGCCGTGGGTGTCCGGGGAACTCCCGCCGGACCGTTTCGAGCGAGTCGATGGCTTTCAGCAGATCAGCTTCACACCGGGCGCGGAGGACCGGGTCGTCCCGGCCGGTGTTCAGCCGGGCCTGGGCCAACGTGTACACGGCCACGCCCGCGTTAAACAGGCTCGACTCGCGCAGATACCGAGATTGCTGTTCGGTAGCCTGTTCCCGAAGTCGCGCGCCGTCGGCCTCGCTCTGAGCGGCCCGCTCGTTGAGCTTCGCTCGCTCCGCAACTCCGATCTGCCAGACGGTCGCACCGATTCCCGCGAACGAGACCAGCAGTATCGCGAACACGGTCGCGGCGAGGAGCGATTGGGTGCGCCGCCGCTTGCGCTGCTCTTCTGTCCGCGCCTCGGCCGCGGCGCGCTCGTGCTCGGCCGTTCGTAACCGTTCCTCCACGCCCGCGCGGTACGCGGCAGTCGCCGCGCCCACGCTCGCGGCGTCGGCGTACCGGACACCGGCGTGCGCGGCGAGGCACGTCTTCGCCACCGCGACCAGTTCCGAATCCGCGCCGCACCCGTCGAGCCGCTCGAACGCGGCGCGGAGATCGGCCGCCGCCGCTCGCTTCACCGTGTCCAACGCGGTCCGGCCGTCGAACGGCGCTTTCCCGGTCAGGATCTCCGTGTGGATGCCGCCGAGGGCGAACCCGTCGGCGCGGGCGTCGACCGGTTCGCCCCGCGCCTGCTCCGGGGCCATGTACGCCGGCGTACCCTTCACCTGGCCCGCCAGAGTTGCGTCGTCCGCGCTCGCCCGCGGCTCGCGGCCAAAGGGGTTCTCGACTTCACTTGGAACTTGGATCTTGGAACTTGGAACTTCCTTTGCGAGGCCCCAGTCCATCGCCAGCACTTCGCCGAACGCGCCGACATCACGTTGGCGGGCTTCAGGTCGCGGTGGATGATGCCGCGCGCGTGCGCGAACCCCACCGTCTCGCAGATCCGCTCGAACGCGCCCAACAGGCGCGGCAGGTCGGCCCGACCCGATGCCCTTAGCTCGTCGGCGAGGGTGCGGCCCTCGAACAGCTTCATCGCCAGGAACGGGCGGCCGTCGTCGAGGGTGCCGAGCGCGTACACCGGCGGAACGCCGGGGTGCGGCAGTTGGGCCGTGACCTTCGATTCGATCACGAATCGGCCCGCGTCCTGGCCCACGTGCATGACCTTCACCGCGACCTCGCGCTCGAAAGCGGGGGCGTGGGCCTCGTACACCACGCCCATGCCGC
>SXHE01000233.1 GCA_005773755.1 Planctomycetia bacterium | reverse complement strand
TAGGGAAGGGGGTTGGGGGGTTAGGTTCTGGGCTTTTTCCCTGGCGCGCCGCTCGCGCCGCCTACCTCGCGCGTATGCGCCCCAACGCCGACGAGCGCACGCGGCGGATGGCCCGGCAGGAGCGGCACCCGGTTTACGACTTCCTCTTCGAGTACTACTCGTTCCGCCCCGCACACTTGCTCCGCTGGACGCCCGGCTTCGGCGTTCACCTCGAAGGGGCGACGCGCGACGACATCGCCTGGAGCGAGTTCGTCGCCAGTGACAGCGGGTTGTCACTTCCCGCGAGCGCGTTCCCCGAACACCGCGTGCCGTACCTGCGCTGGGCGGTCGCGTACCTCGAAGCGGTGCTAGCGCGGGAGCCATCGTTCGCGTGCCTGGGGCTGCACGAATGGGCGATGGTGTACCGCGACCCCGCCGTGCGGCACCCCTACGTTCCGCTGCGATTGTCCCGCGCGGCAACTGACGCGGTGGTCGACTCGCAGGCGCTGCGCTGCACGCACTACGACGCCTTCCGGTTCTTCACGCCGGCCGCGACGCCGCGCAACCGCTGGGCACTCACGCGCGCCATGACGACCGAGCACGACCAACCCGGTTGCATCCACGCGAACATGGACCTGTACCGGTTCGCGTACAAGATCGCCCCGTTTTGCCCGTCCGACGTGGTGGGCGATGCGTTTGAGTTGGCCCGCGCCGCGCGCGAGGTCGATATGCGTGCCAGCCCGTACGACCTGAGCGCGTACGGGTTCGCTCCCTTGAAGATCGAGTTGCGCACCGGCCGCGAGGAGTACGCCGAGCTTCAGCGCGAACTCGCGGTCCGCGCGCGGACCGTTCGCGAGCGCGTGCTGGTGGTGTACCGCGAACTGCTGGCGTTACGCGCCGGTTGCGCGCCCGCCGGTACACTGTGAGGCATGACCACCACGCGCGCGAAGTGGCTGAAATGGCTCGGCCCGCTCTTCATCCTGGGCGCGGTCGCGGCGTTCTTCCTGGTGAACCGGCTCACGCGCCCGCCCGCGCCTCAAGCCGCGGAAGAGTGGGCACGCCGCACCACCTCTGACGGCGCGTGTAGCGCCGAGTTCCCGCTCGCGCCGAAGCGCGACACTGCTGACGACGGCGACCGGCTGGAATACGCGCGCGAGGATCGTGGCACCAGTTGCTTGCTCGCCTTCTCCGACCTGTCGGAGAAAGACGCCGCGGAGCCGTCCGACGTTGTGTTCGCGCTCCTACGCGCGAAGTATGTGCTGACGCGAACGCCCGCCGGCGCGCCGGTGAAACTGGTTCGCGACCGGACGATTGTGGAAGGTGGTTACGAAGGTCGGGAATATCAGTTCGCGGTCGGGGATCAGTTCGTCAGCCGCATCAAGGTGTTCGTAAACGGCCGCCGCGTGTACCGAGTGATCGCGGTGAACCCGCCCGACGCCACCCTCGACCGCGACGCCCAGCGGTTCATCGACTCGTTCCGCTTCGACAAGCTGAAGCCGTGAGCGTGTGGTGTCTGCCTGTCCCCCCGTCGGGGTAACAGTCAGCCGTGCGCCCCACTCGCTTCTCCGCAATTCTCGCGGTACGATGCACTCTCACCATCGAGAGCCTCGTCATGTCCAAAGCCAAGAAGCCGGTGCTGGCGAAGTTGTCTGAGCTTCAGCCGGGGAACTACGTCGATTGCTTCGTGCAACTCGCGGAGAAGGCCCGCGGCACCACCCGCGACGGCAACCCGTTCATCACCTGCAAGTACCGCGACGCCCGCCGCACCGTCGGGTCGGTGCCCATCTGGGGCGACGCCCCGCTGTTCGAGCCGGCGCAAGAGTGGCAAGTCGGGCAGTTCTTCAAGGTGCGTGCGACCTACGTCGAACACGACAAGTACGGCCCGCAACTCGACATCGAACAGATTCGGCCAGTTGAGGAGCGCGACCGGGCCGAGGGGTTCAGCGAACTCGACTTCGTCGAGCGCTCGCGCCACGAACCGGACGCGATGCTCGCCGACCTCGAAGCGCTCGCGACCGTGGAAGTGACCGACGGCCCGCTGCTCGCACTCGTCCTGAGCCTGCTGCGCGCGAACGCGCCCGCGCTGCGGCACCTGTGGGGTTCGGCGCGGCACTACTACCCGTTCGCGGGCGGTTGGCTCGAACACACGCTGTCCGTGTCGCGTAACGTCGCGCACCTGGCGGAGAGATACGCCGCGGCGTTCCCCGAACTGAATCCGCCGTTGAACCGCGGGCTTGTCGTGGCGGCGGCGGTTCTGCACGACATCGGCCGCGTGCGCGAACTCGATGCGCCGCCCGGCCAGCCGGTCAAACCCGGCGTCGAGGGCGAACTGTTCGGCCACGTCTTCCTCGCCTACGACATGATCCGCACCGCTGCAGCGGGAGTGCCCGATCTGAACCCGGAACTGCTCGACCTGCTGCTGCACTGCGTCGTCGCGCACCTGATGATGCCGCACTGGGGCACTACGCGGCAGCCGTGCATCCCCGAAGTATTGATCCTGCACCACGCGGACGACCTCGACGCGAAGATGGAGATGTACGCGCGCTGCCTGACGCGCGACACGTCGGACGGGCCGTTCACCGAAGTCGATCGGATCGTCGGCCGCCCGCTGCTGAAGGCGCGGAAGGTGTAACTACAACAACCCCATGACCAACCTCTACGACATCCCCGTTACGGCTATCGACGGCACCCAGACCACGCTCGCGCCGTATCGCGGCACGGTGCT
>SXHE01000232.1 GCA_005773755.1 Planctomycetia bacterium | reverse complement strand
TTCACCGGCCCCCACGGGGTCGGCACGCTGACCGGTTCGCGGTTCAGCTTCGCGCGCGTGGCAGTGGTCCGGCGGACCCCGAACGTGCCCGTTTCGCGGAACAGGATCGCTTCCAGTTCTTGTGCCTTGTCCGCAGCGCAGATCACCGAGAGCAGCACGCCGGGCCGGTTCTTCTTCATCTGAACGGGCACCACGAACACGTCCAGCGCGCCGGCCCCGAACAGCCGCTCGATGGTGAACCCGACGATCTCCGGGGCGATGTCGTCGAGGTTCGTTTCGAGGACGACGACCGTGTCTGTTTCGTTCGCAGAGGCACAGGGAGCTAACGCCCCCCGCTCAGCAGTGCCCACCATGAGTCGCAGGATGTTGGGTTGCTCGATGAAGTCTTTTGTGCCCGAGCCGTGGCCGATGCGCTCGATGGTCATCGCGGGCGTCGCGGTCCACTCGGTCACGACGGTCGTGAGGATCGCGGCCCCGGTCGGTGTGGTCAACTCGGCCCTGATGGTCGAAGGCGCGAGCGGCACACCCTTCAGCAGTTCCGCGGTACCGGGCGTCGGGACCGGCATGATGCCGTGCGCGCACTTCACTGTGCCGCTGCCGGTCGGCACCGGCGAGCTGGTGAACTTCTCCACGCCGAGCAGGTCGAGTCCGACCGCGGCCCCGACGATGTCCGCGATGCTGTCCAGCGCGCCGACCTCGTGGAAGTGGACCCGCTCCAGCGGCATCCCGTGAACGGTCGACTCGGCGACCGCGACCTTGCGGAAGATGGTCGTTGCCAGTTCGCGCTGCTTCGCCGTGAGCGCGCCTTTCGCGAGGATCGCCTCCACGTCGGGCAGGAACCGGTAGTCCTCCTGATCCGCGGCCCCGACGGTCGCCTTCGTCGCGGCGAACCCGCACCGCTTCACCTTCTCGACCTCCAACTTGATCGGCAGGTCGAGCGAGTCGAGCGCGGCGCGGATCGCGTCCGCCGGCCCGCCCGCGTCGATGACCGCGCCGAGCACCATGTCGCCGCTGATGCCACTAAAACAATCGAAATGAGCCACGCGCACGAGTGTTTCCTCTGGTAATTCTTGTTCGACCGCACGTGGTTATGGGGCACCCGGCGGCGGGTCGCTACCGGTCGGCGGGCACTTGGCGTCGATGTACGTTTGCAGAATCATCTGCGCCGCGACCCGGTCCACCTTCGCCTTGCGCTTGTCGCGAGACAGTTTCGCGGCGCGGAGCGCGTCTTCGGCCGCGTGCGAGGTACAGCGCTCGTCCCACATCAACGCGGGCAGCTCTGTGAGTTCGGAAAGCCACTTCGCGAACGCCCGCGCCTCGCGCGACATGTCGCTCTCGTCGCCGTTGGAGTGCAGCGGCAGACCGACCACGAAACCCACGGCGCGCTGCTGGGTCGCGAGGACGGCGAAGTGGGTCGCGTCCGCGACCGGGTTTGCGCGCGAGTACGTTTCCACCGGCGACGCGATCACGCGGTCGCGGTCGCACACCGACACGCCGACGCGCTTCGTGCCGTAGTCGATGCCGAGCAGGGGGCCGGTTGGGGGCACGGGCGAACGGCCGGTGTCAGCCGGCCGGTGAGACGTTGGTCCGTCGTCGGGTGCCTCGGCCACAGGGGTCTCGTTCTCACCGGCCGGTTGACACCGGCCGTTCGCCGGGTCGCTCACGTGTACTCCCCGCGATTGGCCTTCTTCAGCTCGTCCACGATTTCCTTCACCTTGTCCTCGTACTTGCGATCGATCACGAGGGTGGCGTTGCCGTCCTGAATGATGACCAGATCGCTGACGCCGTAGGTCGCGATGACGCGCGTGCCGTCGCCGACGATCACGCAGTTGGTCGTCTTGAGGCCGCAGTGGAGCGCCTGCACGGTGTTGCGGTTCGCGTCTTGCGGGTTGCGGCGCTCGAGCGCGAGCCAGCTCCCCACGTCGTCCCAGGTGAACGGCGCTTGGAGCACGAACACCTTCCCGTTCTTGCCGGCCTCTTGCATCACCGCGTAGTCGATGCTGACCTTCTCCGCGGTCGAGTACGACGCGCGGAACACGTCGGCGAAGGCCGGCGTGCCCCACGCCGCGGCGATGCGGAGCACGGTCGCGTGGATGCCGGGGTTGCTCGCGTGCAGCTCGCCCAGGATCGTTCGCGGCTTCCACACGAAGATGCCGCTGTTCCAGTCGTAGTTGCCGTCGGCGAGGTACTGCTTGGCGATCTCTTCCGGCGGCTTCTCCTTGAACTCGACGACGTGCGCCGCGGTCACGCCCTGCCGCGTGCCGGCGGCGTCGCCGCGCTTGATGTACCCGTAGCCGGTCGAGGCGAACGTGGGCCGAATACCGAACGTGACCAGCTTCTCGGGCGCGTCGTGAAGGAATTGCTCGGCCGCGTGCAGCGCGCGGCGGAACTCTTGCACCGGCTCGATGACGTGGTCCGCGGGCATGACGGCGATGGTCGCGTCGGGATCGACCTTGCCGATGATGGCCGCACCGAGACCGACGCACGGCGCGGTGTCGCGGCCCTGCGGTTCGCCGATGACGTTCTGCGGCGGCACCTCCGGCAACTGTGCGCGCGTCTCCGCGACGTAGACCTCGCCGGTAATCACCCACGTCCGTTCGGGCGGAATCTGCGCCGCGACCCGGTCCACCGTGCCTTGCAGCAGCGTTCGATCACCACTGAAGGTGAGGAACTGCTTGGGCCGCGCGACGCGGCTACGCGGCCAGAACCGCGTCCCGCCGCCGCCGGCCATAATCATCGCGTGAAGCATCGCCCCTCCGGGGGAAGAAGAAAATCGGAAGCTCGAAATCTGAAAGTCGAGCCGCGCGCCACTCGTCCCTATTGTTTTCGGATTTCGAGCTTCTCATTTGGGATTTACTGAAGGATCGTTGGTCCGGTCAGCGGCGGCAGGCGCTTGGCCTTCGCCGCTAGCTCCTCTTCGTCGAGCGCGTACAGCGGCGAAATCTCGACGAGGTTGCCGTTCGTCTCGACGCCGGCGCGCGCGAGCCACGTCGCGTACAGCGCGAGCTGCGCGACGCTGGACGTTTCCGGCGAGTCCGGGCCGGTCGCGTTCTTGATCGGAGCGAACTCCTCTTCGCGCCGCGTTTCGACCGCGAGCCAGCGCTCCGCGTGGGGTAACGAGTCGAAGATAAACCGCTCGAATTTGATCGCGTTCGGTGCGCTCGCGGGCGGAGCCGGAACGGTCGCGCCGGTATCCGGGTCGTAGTGGGTGACGCACTTGAGCGCGGGGCGGTAGGGCAGGGCAGCGGCGCTGCCGCTCGTCACCCGTTCGAGGAACGTCAGCGAGAACAGGTGAATCGCCGGGCTGCCGGCGCGATAGCGCAGTTCGCCCGCGTCGTCGCGCTCGTGCGCCAGTTCCTTCGGCAGCAACGTGTACTCGATGATCGAACAGCGCCCGTCGGCGTCCACCAGCACGCCGACCTTTTCCGCCGGGTCGTGTTTGAACACGACCTTCGACGACACTTCGGAGCCGTGCGCGATGTGCCGGCCGATGAAGCCGGGGTCGCACACCTTCACCAGCGGGTTATCCACCTGGAAGTAGAAGACGTGTTCCACGCCCCGCGCGCGCAGCTCGGCCAGCAGGCCGCTGTCGGCGAGCGCGGTGAGCGCGCCCCCGTGCCCGTTCGGGCTGAGGAACAGCTTGCCGGGTGCTTCGAGCAGCAGCCGCCCGGAGTGCGGGCAGATCGCCGGCATCGTGTCCTGCTGGAACAACCGCACCTGATCCGGCGCAAAGCTGAGGTGCGGGTTCTCCGCGAAGAACGTGCGTGTGAGCGTGTCTGTCGCCGGGCTGGTCATCACGAGGAACGGGATCGCGCGCTCGTAGTGGCTACTGAGCGCGAACACCTTCTCCGCGTGGAGCTGGTACAGCGGCGCGCCGGACAGCGGCGCGGCCGGGAACAGGCCCTTCGGCTGGAGCGATCCGAGGCGCGTGCCCTGCCCGCCGGCGACGAGCAGCGCCGCCACTTTGCCGCTTCGCATCGCGTCCACGCCGCGTGCCTTCTCCTCCGCGCGAAAGACGGCGGGGGTGACCTGCACGGGCGCGAACCGCGGCGGCAGCGCGTCGGCCGGCTTTGCAACGCGCAGGGCTTCGAGTTGCGTGAAGTCGATGGCTTCGAGTTGTGCGACGAGCGCCGCGCGCGCCCCGGTGCCGCGCGCGTCCCAGTCGCGCAGGACGTGCGCTTGATTCGCCTCGTGAAGGCGCGCGAGCAGGGCTTGTGGGGGAGGGGCCATTTCGAGCGCTCAGAAGTTAAACTTCAGTCCGTCGTAAGCCGGCTCGATGCCCGCGGGGAGCGTGCTCATCAACTCGTCGTACTCCATCGTGTGCGCCATGTGCGTCAGGTACGCGCGGCGCGGCTTGACTCGCTGAATCGCTTCGACCGCCTGCTCCAGGCTGAAATGGGATGGGTGCGGCTTGCCGGGGCGCAGTGCGTCGATCACGAACACGTCTAGGCCTTCGAGCAGCGGCCAACTGCGCTCCGGGATCGCGCTCACGTCGGTGCAGTACGCGACGTTGCCGATGCGGAATCCGTACACGTTGAACCGCCCGTGTTGGAGCGGGATCGGCGTGAACACCTCGCCCAACACGTCGAACGGGCGCTCGTCGATGCGGTTCAGTTCGAGCCGCGGGAGGAAGCCGAGCGGCACGTCTTCGCTGCCGGGCGCGAACACATATGCGAACGCCTGCCGGACCACCTCTTCCACTTCGTCGGTGCAGTAGATTGGTAGCGGGCCGTTCAGCTTCAGTGGAAAGATGCGCAGGTCGTCGAGACCGAACAGGTGGTCGACGTGGTAGTGCGTGTACACGACCGCGTTCACGAGCTTGATGTTCTCGCGCAGCAGTTGGAGCCGCAGTTCGGGCGTGGTGTCGACGAGGACGTTGCCGCGCGGCGTGCCGATTAGGATCGAGCACCTGTAGCGGCTGTTGCGCGGGTTGGTGGACGTGCACACGTGGCAGTCGCAGCCGAGCATCGGCACGCCCATCGAGGTGCCGGTGCCGAGGAACGTGAAGGTGCGCGTGCTGGCGTGCGGGTTCGTGTGTGTCACGCCGCTATTTCACCGGCACGGGGCGGAAACGGCAAGGCGAACCGCCCGCCATTCGGCGGGCGGTTCGGAATCGACGTCAGTGGGTCTCGTTTATCTCCGCGGGGTCGAACGGCTTGTTGTCATCCAGGTGGACCTGCTTGTACCCGCCGGTCATGACGAAGTAGAGCAGCAGCAGCAGGAACCCGAGGGCGAGCACCGCGGGGACGGCGGCCGTGTACAGCAGCGCCTGCTTCGCCCCGTAGAGCCGCGCTTCCATGAGCTTGTCCTTGTCGGCCGCGTAGTTCTTTTGGCCCTCGTCGTCCCACCACTTCTTCTGGGCCACCAGCGTCTTGTACAGTTCGGACTTCTCGGACTTGTCCTTCTCCAGGCGCTCGACTGTTTCGAGGTCGGCTTCGAGCGTGGTCTTTTTGCCCTCCTTGCGATTACCCTTTTCGTCGATCACGCCGCCCCAGTCGTCGAACGCTTTCAACTTGCCGTTGTCGAGGCCGGCGATCTTCGGCAACTGGTCTGGGATGATCGCGGTGAACACCGGGAACCCGGACTCCTTGCCGGCCTTATACCGGTCGTAAGCGGCCGGCGAGGTCTCCTTGATCTTCTGCACCGCGAAGTAGTCCTGCTTCCAGCCGATCCCGGGGCCGCCGAGGATGCCGGCCCCGATCATGCCGATGCCCCCGCTCAGGCCCAGGGCCAGCGCGCCGCCCTTCGGGAACCGCTCGGAGATCACGCCGAGCAGCGTGGGCCAGTAGAACGTCTTGCCGAGGCCGTACACAGTGACCGCGAACATCCACGGCCACGTGTCGTTGGTAAACGTCTGACCGAGCATGTACAGCCCCGCGGTGCCGAGCAGGGCACTGGCGAAGAGCAGGCCCACGGGGTTGATCTTGTGGACGATCGGCCCGGCGAAGAACCGGAGCGTGAACATCAGCGCGTTGGTCCAGATGAACGCGATCAGCGCCTTCGTCTCGTCCTTCAGCACCCGCTCGGTGATGTTCCCGATCCAACTGTCCGTGCCGAGTTCGACGTAGCCCACGAGGGCGTGGAGGACGAACAGGAACAGCAGGATCGGCGACAGGATCGACGCGATCGAGGTGCCCATCGAGACGCCGGACGACTTCGCCTCGGAGTGCGGGAACGGGCGGTTGAACATCATGATCCCGTACATCAGCACCGGCAGCAGGAACACGCCCAGCTTGATTTCCCACTGCACGTTCGGCGCGACCTGCTTGAAGCCGAGCACGATGAGAGCGCCGAGGATCAGGCCCAGCGGCCAGCCGGCGTGCAGGATGTTCAGCCAGTGTGTCTTGTTCTTGGAGAACAGGGTCGCGGTCAGCGGGTTGATGACCGCCTCGCACGTCCCGTTGCCCAGCGCGAACAGCCACATGCCGACGGTGAGGCAGATGTACGCCCCCTCCTTGCCGTAGGCATTGTACACCGGGGTCGCGGCGAACGTCACGATCGCACTGGAGGCGTGCAGCAGGAACGCGACCAGCATCAGCTTGCCGTAGCCGAACTGGTCGGCGCAGAAGCTGAAGAAGATGATCGCGATGCCGAACCCGATCAGTCCGCCGCCGGTGATGGTGCCGAGTTCGCTCTGGGTGAATCCGAACTGGTTGCCCCAGTCCTTGAGGATGAACCCGCGGACCGAGAAGCCGATGCCGGCCGCGATCAGGGTAAAGAAGCTGGCCCAGAACAGAACTTTGTCGTTCGCGCTGGGGCCGGGAGGGGACGCGCTGCTCACGTAGCGGCTCCGGGTAGGAGAGTGTGGGTCGTGCGAGTGTCGAGTGTGCCGGGCGAGTTTAGCAACCCGCGCGGTTCGCTTCCAGTTAAAAGGGCGGCGGTCGGCGCGCGAGCGCCCGCCGGTTCCGGTCGTTCCGGTCGTTCCGGTCGTCCGGGCGGACGGCGCGGGCGACCCGAGGCCGCGGGGGAAATAAGTGCAGTTCCGCACCCGGCGTGGCCGATTCACCGAATGTGAGATCGGCCGCGCCGGGAGTGTCGCGTGACGCAAGAGCTTAATGTCCTCGCCCTCATCAAAGGCGAAGAGCGGTTCATCTTCGTCTACGACGACGACAGCAAGGACTCGCTCATCAACGACATCCGTGACAAGGCCGCCGACCCCGCCGTCGCGCTCAACTGGTTCGACGCCGCCGTGCTGACCGAGCGCGTCCGCAACCCCGCGGCCGAGCCGAATGTCGCCGACCTGATGGAAGATTAGTGCACACTTCGAGACAACACCTTTGATGCTCGAACAGGGGCTGGCCGATTTCCTCACCCATCTCGGTCTGGAAAAGAACGCCTCCGACAAAACGGTGAAGTCGTACCGCGAAGACCTCACACAGGCCCTTTCGTTCGCCCGCGACCACCTCAAGAAGAAGCAAATCGCTCCCACCGATTGGACGACGCGCCTGCTGCGGGCGTTTGTCGCGTGGCTCCACGAACAGAAGTACGCGAAGACCACGATCGCCCGGCGGCTCGCGGCCGTGCGGTCGTTCGGCAAGTACCTGTGCCGGCAGAGCGTGCTGACCGCGAACCCGGCGCAGGGGCTGCGCGGCCCGCGCCCGGACAAGCAGCTCCCCCACTTCTTGACTCTCGCGGATATTCACAAGTTGCTGGTCGCGCCTCGCGACACCGATTGGGCCGGGCGGCGCGATCGTGCCATGTTGGAGACCCTGTACGCATCGGGAATCCGCGTTTCCGAGCTGGTCGGCCTCGACCTGCTCACGGTCGACCTGAATGATGGAGTCATCACGGTTCGCGGTAAGGGCAAGAAGGAGCGCTTGGCGCTACTCGGCCCGGACACGATCAAGGCGGTGCGGCGCTGGCTCGACGACCGGGCGGCGCTGCTCAAGCAGGTGAACAAGGACACGCCCGCGGTGTTCCTGAACAACAAGGGCGGCCGGCTCACGACTCGCAGCGTCGGCCGCCTGTTGGAAAAGCACCTGAAGACCGCCGGACTCGACCCGCGCACCAGCCCGCACACGTTGAGACACAGTTTCGCGACCCACATGCTCGACGCCGGGGCCGACATTCGCGGCGTACAGGAACTGCTCGGCCACAAGAGCCTGGCGACGACACAAGTTTACACGCACGTGAGCACACAGCGCCTTCAGAAGAGCTACCAGAAGGCGCACCCGCGTTCTTAGTTGGGCAGTTGCGAGTGGCGAGTTGCGAGTGCCACGTGAACGCCAGAACCGCTTGCGGCTCCGGCGTTCGCGCGGAACTCACAACTCTGAACTCGGCACTCTCGAAGGGGTTTGCTTCATGCGCCGTCCCGTTACCAGCTCGTTGGCCCTGTTCCCACTCGTGACCGCGTCGGCCCTGTGGCTCGTTCAGCCGGCGCACGCGCAACCGCTGCCCAAACCCGCGGCCCCCGCGCCGGCGAAGGTCGCGTGGTGGACGGACTACAACGCGGCCCGCAAGGAGGCGCACGAGAAGGGGCTGCCGCTGGGCGTGGTCCTCGGCACCGACGACTGCTTCTACTGCCGCAAACTCGAAGCCGGGCCGCTCAAGGACGCCGGCATCAACGTCTTGCTCGCCGGCGGCTACGTCGCGCTGAAGCTCGACGCGACCCGCGCCCCGGAGATCGCCAAGGCGCTGAAGGTACAACTCTACCCCACGACCGTGATCGCCGCGCCTGACGGCAAGATTCACGCCTTCATCGAGGGCTACATCGAGGCCGACCGGTTGAGCGAGCAACTGAAGCGGGCTTCCACCGCAGTCGCCACGGCAGACTGGGCCGCGCGCGACTTCAACGAGGCCTCAAAGGCGCTCGTCGGCAGCGACTACCCGCGTGCGGTCACGCTGCTGAAGGGCATCGCGAAGGACGCCGGCGACAAGCCCGTAGGCGTGAAGGCCAAGCAGTTGCTTGACGAGGTAGAGAAGGTCGCGGCGACGAGGCTCGCGCACGCCAAACAACTCGAAGTGAGCGGCCGGACGCAAGAGGCAATGGACGCGCTCGCGGACGCGGTGAAACACTATGCCGGGACGAAGGCCGCCTCGGACGCGGCTACGACGCTCGCGGGGCTGGTCGAGAAGCCGGAAGCGGTGCAGGCGCGCCGGGGCCGCGTCGCCCGCGACCTGCTCGCGGTCGCCCGCGACGACTTCCGCGCCGGCCGCCTGTACGACTGCATCCAAAAGTCCGAACAGCTTTCACTCGCGTACGCCGACCTGCCGGAAGCGACGGACGCGCAGGCGCTGATCGCGGACATCAAGAGCAACCCGGAGCGGCTGGCGAAGGCGTGCGAGCAGATGAACGAGCGCACCGCCGCGATGTACATGGCGCTGGCCGAGTCGTGGAGCAAGAAGGGCCAGACGGCGGAAGCTAGTGCGTGCTTGAAGAAGGTGATGGCCCTGTGCCCGAACACGCGGCACGCGGACCTGGCGCAAGCGGAGCTGACCAAACTACTGAGCAAGACCGCGCCGGGCGTGCTGACGGGCGGGACGAAGCCGTAACCATCTTCGTTCGTAGTGACCCGCTTCAGCGGGTCTGATCCGCAGCTCAGACCCGCTGAAACGGGTCACTACGAACAACTGCCATTTCAATACACCGCGTTCGGGTCCTTCTTCGCGGGGGCCGCGCCGGTGATCGGCCACGCGGTGCCGTTGTACCGCGCGTGCCAGCCGTCCGTCGTGCGGACGCCGTGCAGGTCTTCCATCGTCAGGCCGTACTTCGCGAACCACGGCGTGCCGGTCTTCACGATCGCGTCGGTCTCCTTCACGCGGCGCACGCACTCGGTCTCGGCGAACTTCTGCCGGTCGGCCGGCGAGTTGAAGGTGAAGAACTCCTTCCAGAACGCGCGCCCGCCGAGGATGCCGCTCGCGCCGGCCTTCATCGCCATCTCGACCTGCTTCTTGTACTTGTCGTAATCGACGCCGGCGGACAGCAGCACCCACGGCTTCTGGCCGCAGGCGTCGTTCAGCCGCTTCAGGTTGTCCATCTGCTGCGCGTCGCTCTCCAGGCCGGGCGTGCCGGGGAACTCGGACTTGTAGACGTCGCAGTACCGGCTCAGGTACTTCGCGGTGTCGATCACCGTCTTGGCCTTGCGCCCGGCCACCTTCTCCTTCGCCTCCTCGGTGCCGTCGATCTTCATCGGGAAGTGCAGCGGTTCGAGCAGGAACAGGATGTCGTGCTTGATGCACTCGTTGTAAATCTGCATTGTGAACTCGAAGTTCTTCTCGGCCGAATCGAGTTCGTCCGGCTCGAACATCGCGAGCAGCTTGACGGCGTCCGCGCCGCACCGCTTGATGCTGCCGACGCCCCAGCCCGGTTCGACCTCTCCGATGGAGCCGCCAGCGGTGTTCTTCGCGCTGCCGGACTTCTCGACCCGGATCAGGATGCCGGTGCCGGGCGGGACCGCCTGCGCCGCGACCGTGCTGGCGTACCCGTAGAACCCGTCGACCAGCAGCCCGGAGCAGTGCGGCGCGAGCGCCCGCGACAGCATCACCTTCGCGTCGGCGATCTCGGCGTAGGTCGGCTCGCGCTCGGTGCCGGTCGCCTCCTTCATCGCCTTCTTCATCATCGAGATCATGCTGCTGTTCTGGTCGGTCGCGACCATGCTCAGCGTGCCGTTCGGGTTGCTGATGCGCTGCAGCCCGCGGAGCTTGCCCGGCGTCAGGCCGAGGCCGTACAAGCGCGTGATCGAAGTGGTCGCCATCGAAGCGGTTCTCCCGGTGTCGGTAAGTGTGTGCGGTCGTTATCTTACGCGCGAGACTTCGGACGAACAGGCGAGTGCCCAAGCCGGGAAGTACGCGCGGTACAGGTCGTAGTCGAGCATCGCGGTGCCGAAGAACACGCCGTTGACGGCCTCGCGCGGGTGGCTGCCGTCGGCGCGCCGGTTCGCCGTCAGCCACGCGGCCCCGCGCGCGACCGTGGGGTGACTCGCTCCGACCACGTCGCACAGCGCGAGTACCGCCCAGCTCGTCATCGTCGCCTGTGAGCGTTCGTGTTCGACGTACTCTTGCCGCAAGCAACCGGTGAAGTGCTCGCCCCAGCCGCCGTCGGGTTTCTGGTGGGCGATCAGCCAGTTCGCGGCCCGCCGCAGTGCGGGGTGCTCCGGCGGAATCCCGGCGGCGCGCAGCCCGCGCACCGCGTGGAACGTGCCGTAGGTCAGGTACACGCCCCACGCGCCGGGGAACGCGCCGTCGGGCCGCTGTCGCTTCAGCAGGAACCGCACGCCGCGCCGGACCGCCGGGGCGATGAGATGCGCCGCGTGCGACGGCACCGCGGCGCGGAACCGCGCCAGCGCCACGAGGCACGAACCGGTGCATTCGATGTACGACTGGTCGGTCATGCACCGGGCGAACATCTCCGACGGGTTCAGCCGTTCCAACCAGCGCGGGGCGCGCGAGCGCTCGTAGGAGCCGAACCCGCCGTCGCGGTTCTGGCGCGACAGGATGAAGTCGGCCGCTTGCGCGAGACGCGCATCAGGAATGCGCTCGGTTGGCTCGGAAGCTTGGTGAACGCCGAGCACGGCCGCGAGCGCCTCCGCCGTGCAATCGCTGACCGGCCAAGCGTGTTTGGCGTCGCCCAGGCACCAGCCGCCGACCGCGCGGTCGGGGAACCGGTCGTCGCGGCCGGCGACCGATTGCGTCATCTGGTGCGCCGCGAGGAACCGGTACGCGCGCTCAAGTGGTTCGCGCGGCGCGCCGCTCGCCAGCAGCGCCTCGACCGCGAACCCGGTGTCCCAGACCCGCGTGCGCCCGCCGCTGTATCGCAGCCCGCGCGCGTCGTCGTCCCACTTGAAGAAATCGAAGCCGGCTACGCAGCGGACCACGTCCGCGACTGGCGCGCCGCGCGCGTAAAGGGCGAGCGCGTTCAGGACGCCGTTCACCGGCGAGAGCGTGAGGCCGCCGGTCGCGTCCAGATCGCGTTTGATGAACTCTTCGCACCGACGCATCGCGACGCGCCGCAACTTCCCGATGTGGACGCGGTCGTACCAGCCCAGCACGCGCTCCGCGGCGCGGACGATTAGCGGCGGCGGCTCGAAGGCATCTTCGTCCGCGAGGCGGTAGCGGTGGGCGCGGAACCGCGTCGGCATTCCGCCGGGGCCGTACAGCTCGCGCTTCAGGTCTTCGCCCAGCGCGCCGAGGTCGAACGACACGCGCCCGCCCTGGAGAATCGCCATCGCGAGGTAGACGTAGCGCGTGTGGCAGTAGTACCGCTCCGGGTGCGCCGGCACCGCGCGCGGCAGCAGCACCAGTTCCGGCACCAGCGGGCGCAGGCCGTCGCGCCCGTACAGGCCGAGCAGCGCGAGCCAGAACTTGCCCCAGGTGGGCGCGGATAGCACGCCGCCCGGCCGCGCGTTCAGCCACTCCCGCGCACCCGCCGCGAGCGGGTGATCGGCGCTCACGCCCAGAACGCGCATCGCGACGTATACCAGCGTGGTGACGAACACGGAACCGGGGTGTTCCGGGTGCAGCCCGAACGCACCGCTCGCGGTGCGCGAGAACTCGAAGTGCCGAACGATGCGCGCGGCTTCTTCGTGCGAGAAGGGCAGGCCGACGACGTGCCGCGTGATCGCGACCTGTGCGGTCACGACCGGGCACCACAGCATCTCGCCCTCCCAACACCCGTCGGCGTGCTGGAGCGCGAGCAAGTGGTCGGCAGCGCGGTTCATTGTGCTGGTGGTATACGACCCGGTGGACCGCTTGCGGCTTCGCGAGCGAAATAGCCTTTCCTGTCGTGCCGGAAAGTGCGTAGAGTAGGAAGATAATGGACTCGCCGGTCCTCTCCGCGGAGATCGCCATGCGCCGTATCGGGCTGACGTTCGCCTTCACCGTTCCGCTGCTCGTCATGTCGTTCCTCACGGCCATCGCCGACGAGTTGCCGGTGCCGGCGCAGCCGGTCGATCCGCCCGCGAAGGTCGTTAAGGCGAAGCTGGGTAAAGCGAAGGCCAAAGCCGGCGCGCAGCCCGTCTTCGCCGCCAACGACGCCGACGCGCTCAAACAAGCCAACCTGTCGGCCGACGACGCCAAGTCGCTCATCGATTACCTGAAGTCGCGGACACTCAACGACATCGACCAGACCAAGATCGAGGACGTCATCAAGAAGTTCGGGGCCGACGACTTCGACGAGCGGGTGAAGGCGACCGAGGAGGTCGTCAAGTTCGGGACCGCCGCGATCGGGCCGCTCAAGGCCGCCGAGCGCGACTCCGACCCCGAAGTGGCGTACCGCGCGCGCCTGACGCTCAAGCACATGGAGAAGGTGCCGCACTCGCAGGTGTCGAGCGCGGCCGTGCGGGCGCTGGTGAAGCTGAAGCCGAAAGAGGCCGCGGCCGTGCTGATCGGGTTCCTCCCGATGGCCGACTCCGACGAGGTCGCCGACGACATCCGCACAGCCCTCGTCGCGCTGGCGGTTCTCGACGGCAAGCCGGACCCGGCCATCGTCGCCGCGCTCGAAGACAAGAACGTGACCCGCCGGCTCGCGGCCTACGTCGCGCTCACCGAGGGCGGCAACCCGGCCGAACGCATCCGCATCAAGGAGGCATTCCCGCTCGTTAAGGCCGCGGTTCGCAAGGAGGCGGACACCGACGCGAAGTTCCGCGCGCTGTTCTCGCTGATGCTCACCACCCGCGAGGGCGAGTTCGTCCCGGACCTGATCGAGATGATCCCGAAGCTGCCGCGCGGGCGCATCTGGCAGATCGAAGAGTTCCTCCTTCAGTACGCCGGCGCGGGCAAGCCCGACGTGCGGTTCGGTAAGGACGACCAACTGACGAAGGCGAAAGACGCCTGGGCCGCATGGTGGGCGAAGACCGGCTCAAAGCAGGATCTGGTGAAGTTCGCGTTCAAGCCGCGCATCACCGGGTACACGGACATCGTCGAGTACGACCAGCGCGGCTACGGTATGTACCGCGTCGTCACCCTGGGGCCGGACCTGAAGGAGAAGGCGAAGGTCGGCGGCACCGGCGTGAACCAACTCCAGTACCCCACTGACGCGAAGAAGCTGGCGAACGGCAACTACATCATCTCCGAGATGAACGCCAGCCGGCTCACCGAGCGCGACTCGACGGGCAAGATCATCAAGACCACGAACGTCGCCGCCCCGCTGTGCCTGGAGGTGCTCCCGGACGGTGGGCTGATCGTCATCTGCCGCAACCAGATCATCCAGTACGACAAGGACGGCAAGCAGCTCTGGACGCACCAGCGCCAGCAGTACGACATCATGACCGGGTGCCGGATGCCGGGCGGCGACATCGTGTTCGTCACCAACACGTTTCAGGGCGGCAACTGCTTCCGCATCAGCGCCAAAGAGATCGAGAAAGACGGCAACAAGTCGTGGGAGGTCAAGGCCGTCGGTAAGCCGGTCGCGCTGGGCCGGGTGCAGCAGTACCAGTCCATCGACGCGACCGCGGACGACAAGATTCTGGTGTGCGAGTTCAACCGCGTGGCCGAGTACGAGATCAAGGACGACAAGGTGAAAGAGGTCTGGAAGTACGAGTCGAACAACCCGACCTCGTGCCAGAGGCTGCCGAACGGGAACACGCTCGTCACGCTCATCAACAACGGCAACGGCGGTAAGGTTCTGGAGATCGAGCCGAACGGCGACGTGGTGTGGGAGTACGAGTCGAAGGACGGCCTCCGCGCCGCCCGCGCCTACCGGCGGTAACGCCGATCCTGAGGAGTCGTGCCGTGCCCAGCGCGTTTCACCACCCGACCCGCCGTGACGTGTTCCGCGCCGGCGGGGCCGGACTGTTCGGCCTCTCGATGCCGGACTTCTTCACCGCCCGCGCCCGCGCGGCCGGCACGAAGGGGCCACCCGCCAAGCAGATGATCCTGTTGTGGATGGCCGGCGGGCCGCCGCACCAGGACATGTTCGACATGAAGCCGGACACGCCGCCGCCGTTCGGTAGCGAGTTGAAGCAGGGTAAGACGAAAGTGCCCGGCATGGAGTTCTGCGACCTGATGCCGCGGCTGGCGCAGAACGCGGACAAGTTCAGTATCCTGCGCTCGGTCGGCATCGGTAACGAGAAGTGGGAGCACAACGGCGGGTTGTACTGGCTGTGTGGCAACCCGCGGACGAAGGCCACCCCGAAGTACCCGATGTTCGGCAGCGTCGTGTCGCGCGAGCGCCCGCCGGTCCCCGGCCTGCCCACGTTCATGGCGCTCGGCCACTACTACGACACCGGCGACGCCGCGGGCGACCTGAAGAACAACTACCTCGGCCCGCGGTACGACCCCATCACCTACAAACCCGGCGACGCCAAGAGCGACACCGGCGCGATGCTGACCCCACCGCCGCACCTCGACCTGTCCGGGTTCCAGCACCGCGCGGACCTGCTCAAGTCGCTCGACGCGCAGATGCGCCGTCTCGACACCGCGGAGCCGGTCATCACCCGCCTCGACCAGAGCCGGCGGAGCGCGTTCGACCTGCTCCGCGCGCCGAAGCTGCGCGACGCGGTCGACCCCAAGAAGCTGAACCCGAAGGACGTCGAGCGGTACGGCAAGAACGAGCAAGGTACAATGGCCCTGCACGCGCGGCAACTGATAGAGGCCGGCGTGCCGTTCGTGTTCGTCCCGTGGCCCGGCTGGGACATGCACGGCAACATCACCGAGGGGTGCAAGCGGGCGCTGCCGAAAGTGGACGCGCTGCTCGCCAGTCTGGTAGAAGACCTGCACGAGCGCGGGCTGCTGGAGAGCACCATCGTCGTGGCGCTGGGCGAGATGGGCCGCAACAAGATTTACAAGGACTCGGCCTACTCCGGCCCGCCGGGCCGCGACCACTGGGGCACGACGCAGTTCATCTTCGTCGCCGGCGGCGGGTTCAAGAGCGGCATGGTGCTGGGCAAGACTGACAAGACCTCGCTCCGCGTGGTCGAGAACTACTACTCGCCCATCAGCTTCGGCCGCACGCTCTACCACCTGCTCGGCATCGACCCGGACAAGGAACTGTACACGACCGGCGGGCGGCCGATGAAGATCATCGTGGACGACGCTCCGCTCATCAGCGAAGTGATCGCATAGGAACGTAGTTGCATCACGCGATGACCGCGTCGATCACCTTACCGTCGCACAGCGTGAGCGGACGGCCGAGGCGGTCGTGAATCTCCGTTCGCGGGTCGATGCCGAGCAGGTGGTAAACGGTCGCCGCGAGGTCGGCCGGTGGGGTCGGGTTGGTCGCGGGTTCCGCCGCGTACCGGTCGCTGGAGCCGTACACGGTCCCGCCCTTCGTGCCGCCGCCCGCGAGGATCGACGTGAACACCGTCCCCCAGTGGTCGCGGCCGTCGCGCCCCGCGCCCGCGCCGCCGGGCACCGATTGACCCACCTTCGGCGTGCGCCCCATCTCGCCGGTCCATACCACGAGCGTTTCATCGAACATCCCGCGCGCCTTCAGGTCGTCGATGAGCGCGGAGAACGCGCGGTCCGCGACCGGGCACAGCCGCGTCTTCAGGTCGATGAAGTTGCGGTTGTGCGTGTCCCAATAGACGCTCACGTTGGTGATGCCGTCGTTGGGCCAGAACACGGTGACCACGGGCACGCCAGCTTCGACCAGCCTGCGCGCCTGTAGCACGCTCTGGCCGTGGGCGTTCATGCCGTAGCGCTCGCGCACGCGCAGCGGCTCACGCGAAAGGTCGAAGGCCCGCGCCGCGGCGGGCGCGTTGAGCAGCGAGAACGCCCGGTCGTAGTGCGCACCCATCGCCTCCGGTGAACCTTGCCCCTCGAACTTCCGCGCCCGCGCGTCGAGCGAGCGCAACAGCCCCTCGCGGTCGCTCAACTGCGCGGCGGTCACGTCGGTACGCGGCTCGAACTCGCCGACGCGGTAGCCCGGTTTGGAGGCGTCCGCGTCGATGCGCATCGGGTTGTGGACCGGGCCGTAGATGCCCGCGCCCTGGCCGTGAGTCTCTTCCACGAACCGCGGCGCGCCGTCGGGAACGATCGGCATCATCGAGACGTAGGGCGGCAACGGCCCGCGCCCGCGGCCCATCTTGGCGAGCACCGCGCCGTAGTTGGGCCAGTCGTCCGCGAGCGGTCCCGCCGGGGCCGCCTTCCCGGTCAGCAGCATGTGGGGCGCGGTGATGTGGTTCACGTCGCCGTGCGTCATCGAGCGGATGAGGCACAGGTCTCGCGCGCGGTCGGCGAGCATCGGCAGGTGTTCGCAGATGCGCAGGCCGGGCACGGTGGTAGCGATGGGCTTGAACTCGCCGCGGTACACGTCCGGCGCGTCCGGCTTCATGTCCAGTGTGTCCTGCTGCGCCGGCCCGCCCCACATGAACAGCACGATGCACGCCTTCGCCCGCTTCTTCCCCTGTGGCGTCGATTCGCGCCCGTGGAGCAACTGCGGCAGCCCCAGCCCGAACAGGCTGAGCGCGCCGGCGCTGAGCACCGCGCGGCGCGGCACGGCTGGGGTGAAGGTCGGTGTCTGCCGGCGGTGGTGTTCCATGTGCGCCCCGAGCGTGTAGAATAACCGAGTCTACCCCGCCCCGACTCGCGCGGCAACTTCGCTACCGCGCGCCGCGCCCGGTGTTCGATACCGTAGGCTCTCATTGCCTTCTCCGTTGACACCGCGCCCGCGAACTGATCCGATAAACGTCCCGCCCCGCGCCCGCTCTGGGTCCGACATGAAGCTGCTTTCGATTTCCGCCCTCCTCGTGTGTTTGTGCGCCGTCGGTGCGGCCGATGTGCCAGTCGCGCCGCCGCCGCGCGCGGCCGACCGCGCCGTCGATTACAACCGCGACGTGCGCCCGATCCTGGCCGACACGTGCTTCGCGTGCCACGGCCCGGACGCCAAGAGCCGCAAGGCGAAGCTGCGCCTCGACACAAGCGAAGGCGCGTTCGCCCTGCGGAAGGACCGCACCGCGATCAAACCGGGCAAGCCCGACGAGAGCGAAGCGTGGGCGCGGATCACGTCGCCGGACGAAGGGAGCGTGATGCCCCCGCCCGAACACCGGCATCAGCTTTCGGCCGCGCAAAAGGAGACGCTGCGCTTGTGGATCAAACAGGGCGCGAAGTATCAGAAGCACTGGGCGTTCGAGGCGATCAGCAAGCCTTCCGTCCCGCAGGCGAGCGCGAACCCTATCGACGCCTACATCAACGCACGCCTTCAGAAAGAAGGGCTGAAGCCCAACCGTGAGGCCGACCGCGAAACGCTCATCCGCCGCGCGGCCTTCGCGCTCACCGGGCTGCCGCCAACGATCAAGGACGTCGATGCGTTCCTCGAAGACAAGGAACCGGGCGCGTACGACCGGATGATCGACCGCTACCTCGGCACCAAGCACTTCGGCGAGGAGATGGCCCGGCACTGGCTCGACGTGGCCCGTTATGCCGACACGCACGGCCTGCACCTCGACAACGAGCGGCTGATGTGGAAGTACCGCGATTGGGTGGTGAAAGCCTTCAACGACAACCTGACCTTCGACAAGTTCGCGACGTGGCAGCTCGCGGGCGACCTGCTCCCGGAACCGACCAACGACCAACTCGCCGCGACCGGCTTCAACCGCTGCAACGTGACGACGGGGGAGGGCGGCTCGCTCGACGCGGAGTGGCTGTACCGCAACGCGGTGGACCGCACCAGCACCGCGACGCAAGCCTTCCTCGGCCTCACGGCCGGGTGCGCCGTGTGCCACGACCACAAGTTCGACCCGATCTCGCAGAAGGAATATTACTCGCTCTACGCCTTCTTTTACAGCAGCGCGGACCCGCCGCTAGACGCGAACATTAGCACGATCGGGCCGTTCGTGAAGCTGCCAACGCCCGCGCAGAAGGAGCAACTGGACAGCGCCGCGCTCGCGGAACTCGGCGCGCGGGCCAAGCTCCGCAACGCGGCCATCGCGACCGATTACACCGACCCGGCCACACACGAGCGCGCCGAACCGGTGGCCGTGCGCGACGTGCTGTTCGACGACGTGTTCCCGTCGGGCGCGGTGAATCGCAACACCAGCCGCAACGCGGCCGATTGGGTCACGGACCCGGCGTTCGGCGCGAAGTCCGGGCGGCGCGTGCTGCGCCAGGCGAACACGTTCTTCCATCAGGACACGATCAGCTTCGCCGCGCCGCCGCCCGCGGTGCCGGCGAAGGGCGCGTTCGAGGTGTGGGCGTACTCCGATCCGAAGCAGCCGCCGCGCGCGATCGCCGTTCAACTTGGCAACGGCAAGCGGGTGTGGTGGGGCGCGGAACCGGACGCGACTTCGCCCTACGCCAGTGGCAACCTGGGCACGCGGCTCGGCGCGCTGCCCAAGCCCGGCGCGTGGACGAAGCTGGCCGCGACGATGGCCGACCTCGGCCTCAAGGAAGGGCAGTTGATCGCGTCCCTGACGCTGCAAGAGTACGGCGGCGTGGTGTCTTGGGACGCCGCGGCTCTGACCGGCGAGACGGACCCCGCGACCGATCCGCGGATGTCGTTCCGCGTCTGGTGGAAGGGGCTGAACGGCAAAGCCCCGGTCGGATTGCTCGCCGGGCTGGAGGCCGTCGCGGAGGGCGGGCCGACGAAGCCGCATTCGGCCGCCGACGCCGCGCTGCTACAGCACGAGTACCTGGCGTACTTCGCGCGCCCGGTGACCGAGCCGCTGCGGGTGTTGCGCGAGCGCTGGGACACGGCGCGCGCCGAACACGCGATTGCGGCCGACGCGATCCCCGGCACGATGGTGTTCAAGGATTTGGCGGTGCCGCGCGACTCCTTCGTGATGCTCCGCGGGCAGTACGACAAGAAGGGCGACAAAGTGACTCCCGGCGTGCCGGCGGTGCTGCCCCCGCTCAAGGTCGAAGGGGGCAAGCGCCCCACGCGCCTCGACCTCGCGAAGTGGATCGTGTCCGACGAGAACCCGCTGACGGCCCGCGTCGCGGTGAATCGCCTGTGGCAACAGTTCTTCGGCACCGGCCTCGTGAAGACCAGTGACGACTTCGGCACGCAGGGCGCGCTGCCGAGCCACCCCGAACTGCTCGACTACTTGGCGAGCGACTACCGGGCGAACTGGGACACGAAGAAGCTCGTGCGGCTCATCGTGACGAGTGACGCTTTCAAGCGCGACGCCGCGATCGCGCCCGGCCACTCGGACCCGGAGAACCGGCTGCTCGCGCGCGGCCCGCGGTTCCGACTCGACGCCGAACAACTGCGCGACAACGCGCTCGCCGTCAGCGGGCTGTTGAACCCGCAGGCGGGCGGGCGCGGAGTGAACGTGTACCAGCCGCCGAACATCTGGGAGCCGATCGGCTATGGCGACAGCAACACCCGCTACTACCTCCAGGACCACGGCGAAGCGCTGTACCGGCGCAGCCTGTACGTGTTCATCAAGCGCACGGCCCCGGCCCCGTTCCTCACCAACTTCGACGGCCCCAACCGCGAGCAACTGTGCGCCGTGCGCGAGCGCACGAACACGCCGCTACAAGCCCTGCAACTGATGAACGACGTGCAGTTCTTCGAGGCCGCCCGCGTGCTGGCCGAGCGCGTGCTCAGCGACGGCGGCAAGACCACCGACGAGCGGATCACGTTTCTCTACCGAACCGTATTGAGCCGCAAGCCGGACGTGGACGAACTGCGGATCGTGTCCGGCGCGCTGGCGAAGCAACAGAAGCTGTTCGCGGCGGACCCCGAAGGGGCGAAGAAAGTGGCCCGCGCGGGCGAGTCGAAGCCGAAGGGCGTCGCGCCGGATGTCGAGGTCGCCGCGTGGACACTGATCTGCAACCTCGTGCTGAACCTGGATGAAACCGTCTCCCGGAACTGACTGCCATGAATGCGTTCGAAATCTCACGCCGGCAGTTCTTCGGCACCAGCGGCCTACGCCTCGGCGGGGCCGCGCTGGCGCTT
>SXHE01000231.1 GCA_005773755.1 Planctomycetia bacterium | reverse complement strand
GGCGTTCCCGGCCGCGCCCCCGTCGCCGTTCGCCGTGACCCCGCCGCCGGTCGGCGCGCCCGTGGGCGGCTCGATGTCCTCGATTCTCGATCTGGAGAAGGTGCGCCGCGCGGTCGAAGGGCTGGCCGACGACCGCACGCTGAAGGCGTCGATGGTGGAACTCGCGGGCCGCGGCCCGGTGGTGATTCCGGCGCTGCTGGAAGCGATGGAGCGGCGCGACGCGACCCTGCGCCGGCGCGCGTTCGAGGTGCTGAAGTTCGTGGCGAAGGACTACGCCCCGTTCGACTACGACCCGGACGGCCCGGCCGAGGGCCGCACCCGCCAGGTCGCCTACCTGCGCGCCCGCCTCGAGCGCCGCCGCTAGCCCGACACGCCCGCCGCGTCCAGCAGGGCGCGGCCGTCTGCCAACTCCGCGACGCGGCGCAAGTCTTCCTGGAACAGGTAGTCCGCTTCGCGGTGCTGCGTCACGGCGCGAATCGCGCGGTGCGCGGCCTCCACCCCGCGACCGGGGCGCAGCGGCAACCGGTAGTCGAGCGCCTGCGCCGCGGTCAGCAGTTCGATTGCGAGCACCGTTTCCACGTTCTTCAGCACCATCAGCAGTTTCACCGCGGACACGCTTCCCATGCTGACGTGGTCTTCCTGACCCAAGCTCGTCGGGATCGAGTCCACGCTCGCCGGGTGACACAACACCTTGTTCTCGCTGACCAGCGCCGCCGCCGTGTACTGCGGGATCATGAACCCGCTGTTCAGTCCGGTTTCGCGCATCAACAGTTTCGGCAGGCCGTCGTGCCCTTCGAGCAGCAGGTAGATGCGGCGCTCGGCGATGCTGGCGTACTCCGCGAGCGCGATGGCGGCGAAGTCGAGCGCCAGTGCCAGCGGCTGGCCGTGGAAGTTCCCGCCGCTGACGATGTCCCCTTCGTGAAAGACCAGCGGGTTGTCGGTGACGCCGTTGATCTCGGTTTCGAGTACGCCGCTGGCATACGCGAGCGCGTCTCGGCTGGCCCCGTGAACTTGCGGCACGCACCGCAAGCAGTACGGGTCTTGCACCTTCCCGCAGTTGCGGTGCGATTCCAGAATCTCGCTGTGTTCGAGCAGCCGGCGCACGTTCGCCGCGACCGTCCCGTGGCCGGGGTGCGGGCGGATCGCGTGGATGCGGGCGTCGAACGGCGTCAGGCTCCCTTGCAGCGCTTCGAGCGACATCGCCGCGGCGAGGTCGAAGTGCTCGACCAGGCGCGAGCAGCGCTCCAGAATCCACGCGCCGTAGGCGGCCATGAGTTGGGTGCCGTTGATGAGCGCGAGTCCGTCCTTCGCGGCCAGCGGCACCGGCGGCAGGTCGTGCGCGCGGAGCACATCGGCCGCGGGCACAGTCCCCTTCCGGTCATCGTCCCAGAACTCACCGAGGCCGATGAGCGGCAGACACAGGTGCGCGAGCGGGGCCAGGTCGCCACTCGCCCCGACGCTCCCGCGACTCGGTACGACGGGCAGCAGGCCGCGCCGGTCGAACTCGACCAGCCGGCGGAAGACCGGCACCGACACGCCGGAGTAGCCGAGGCCCAGCGCCATGATCTTCAGTTGCAGCATGAGGCGCGTGATGCCCGGCGGCACCGGGTCGCCGACGCCGACCGCGTGGCTGAGCAACAGGTTGCGCTGGAGCGCGGAGAGCTGGTCGTCCGGCACGCGCCTGTTCGCGAGCGCCCCGAACCCGGTGTTGATGCCGTAGTGCGGCAGCCCGTCCGCGAGCGCCGCCTCGACGCGCGCGCGGCTCCGCTCGACGGCCGACGTGTCCGCGGCGAAGTGTTCGACCGCCGCCGCGAGATCGGCGTGCAAGTCGCGAATTGTGATGCGCGGCGCGCTCATTGCGGTTCCTTAATACGCCGCAGTCCCGAAGGGACTGCCGCTAAACTATCTCGTGTCGCGCATCGGCCCCTGCGAGTTACCAGAATGCCCAACAGCACATTTACCCTGCGGTCGCCGATGCCCGTGTCGGCGGAAGAATTGTACGCCTGGCACGCGCGCCCGCTCGCGTTCCAGCGGTTGCAGCCGCCGTGGGAGCGGGCGCGGGTCGTGAACCAAGAGGGCACGTTCGGCACGGACGGCCACCGCGTCACGATCCGCACCAAGACGCTCGGCCCGGTTCATACCACGTGGCTGGCGGAAGCGTTCGACTTCCAACCCGGCCGCCGGTTTCAGGATCGCGCGCTGAAGGGGCCGTTCGCGCACTGGAACCATACTCACCTGATGATCCCCGACGGCGATCGCGCGGCGCACCTCGAAGACCACATCGAGTACCGCGTGCCGCTCGGCGTTCCGGGCCGGCTGTTCGCCGGGCGAATGGTGCGCCGGCGGCTCGCGCGGATGTTCGCCTACCGGCACTTCATCACCGCCAGCGACCTGCGGCGGCACGCGCAGTTCGCGCACCAGCCGCGGCTCACGGTCGCCGTGACCGGCTCGCGCGGGTCGGTCGGCGCGGACCTCGTGCCGTTCCTCACCACCGCCGGGCACAAGGTTATCCGCCTCGTCACCGGGAACGCGACGCCACCTTACGACGACGGCACGCACTGGGTCTCGTGGAAGCCGACCGAGCCGCTCGACCCGAAGACGTTCGACGGCGTGGACGCGGTGATCCACCTCGCGGGCGACAACGTGGCCGAAGGGCGCTGGAACGACGCCAAGAAGAAGAAGATTCTTGACAGCCGGACGATCCCCACCGGGCACATCGCGCGGGCCGTCGCCGCAGTGCCCGCAGAGCGCCGGCCAAAAGTGTTTGTGTGCGCGTCGGCGGTCGGCGCGTACGGGAGCCGCGGCGACGAGCTGCTGACCGAAGACGCGGCCACCGGCACCGGCTTCTTCCCCGATGTGGTGCGGGCGTGGGAGGCCGCGTGCGACCCGGCCCGCGCCGCCGGCGTGCGCACCATAAACCTGCGCATCGGTGTCGTGCTGTCGCTGGCCGGCGGCGCGCTGGCGAAGCAACTGCTGCCGTTCAAGATGGGGCTGGGCGCGGTGCTGGGCACCGGCAAGCAGTGGGTGCCGTGGATCACGGCGAACGACGTTGTGGGCGCGATCGAGCACGCGCTCCACACCACCGGGCTGCACGGCCCGGTGAACGCGGTCGCCCCGCACCCGGTGACGAACCGCGAGTTCACCAAGACGCTGGGCCGCGTGCTGCGCCGCCCGGCGTTCTTCTGGCTGCCGCGGTTCGCACTGCGCCAGATGTTCGGCGCGATCGCGGACGACGCGCTCCTGGCGAGCATGAACGCGCTCCCCGCGAAGTTGCTCACCAACGGCTACGAGTTCGACCACGCCGACCTGGAACCGGCCCTCCGGTTCTTGCTGGGGCGGTAGCGCGCCCAGGTCTTGTAGGTCGCGGTCGAGCGAGGCTCTGCGAGCGAGGCCCGACTGCCAGAAGGCTCGGCGTATCTCGCTCGCGTGCATTTGACGAGCCGGAAGCGTAGCGACGGACGAGCAATGCGGTGGTGGGCGCTGCGCGGAACGC
>SXHE01000230.1 GCA_005773755.1 Planctomycetia bacterium | reverse complement strand
GGTGTTCGGCGCGATCCACGGTTTCGATGGCAAGGACGCCAGCGCCCACGACCGGCCGTTCAACTGGCCCTCGAACCCCAAGTTCGACGAGCTGAAGGTCGGGTTCGTCGAAGGCGGCCTCGCAGCCGACGACAAGAAGGTGCTGGAAGGGCTGGGCGTGAAGCTGGTGCCGATCAAACTGCCCTACGCCACCGCGAACCAGATCATCAGCCTGATCCTCGACGTGGAATCGGCAGCCTCGTTCGACGCGGTGACGCGGGCCGGCGTGAAGGAGGGGATCGGCATGTGGGGGCCGACGTTCCGCCGCGGCCGGTTCATCTCCGCGGTCGATTACATCACCGCCCAGCGCGCCCGCGCGCTGCTGATGCGCGACATGGCGAAGGCGACCGAGGGCGTAGACCTGCACGTCGGCGGCAACGACCTGGCGATCACGAACCTGACCGGCCACCCGACGGTCTGTCTGCCGAACGGCTTCTACAAGCTCGGCGGCGCGGAGGTGCCGAAAGCCATCACCTTCACCGGGAAACTGTACGGCGAAAGCACGCTGCTAGCGGTGGCGAAAGCCTATCAGGACGCCACCGGCCACCACCTCAAGCGCCCGCCGCAAGAGACGTGGGTCGCGGAGAAGAAGGACGACAAGAAGGAGTGACCGATGGTGGCAGATTTCAACAGGTGGCAATCGCTCCAGGAGTTGGAGAAAAGCGACTGGGGAGAGCCGACCTATCACAGCTCCTTAGTGCGCACCTGCCACGCCCTGCGCCGCAAGCCGCTGGCCGAGTTCACCACCGAAGACCTTCGTATCATGATCGGCCAACAAATCAGTTTGCCGTATCTGATTCCGCTGGCCCTGGAACGCTTGGAGGTGGAACCCCTCGTGGAGGGAAGGTGCTACCCCGGCGATTTGTTGTCGGCGGTGTTGAAGGTTGATCGAGCGTTCTGGAGCGAGCACGCCGGCCTGCGGCAACGGGTTGATCGCGTAATCGAACAGCTACGAGTCGCGCTGCCAACACTCGATGAAATCGACGCCGAGACCGTGAGGCAGCTCCTTGAAGAGAGGCTGTGAGGGTACGCGACCTACAGGCGCGAACTGTGAGGAGGAAGTGCGCTGTTGAAATCGTGGCGAGCGGCGCGGCGTAAGCCAGCCGGTCGCTGAGCAATTCAGATATGCCTCGCGTTTCTCAGTTGTGCAGCTACCGGCGGGCTTACGCCGCGCCGCTCGCTGAAGTCCATCACCTCAACAGAGCAACTAATCGGCGGCGTTGCCCTGGGCTATGCTGTCCCACCCCTTCGGGGTGAAGACAAGCGATTCTCGTGGCGTCGCTTCACACCTTCCGCAACAGCCAGGCGTCTTGCGGCGGGTTGCCGGTCGCGCCTTCGGGGGCGTGTTCGAGCACCTCGAAACCGAGGGCGAAGTCGCTGCGCACGAACGCCGGCGGGTGGAACGCGGCGCAGTGGTTCGTGCCGACCAGGTCGCCGCCGCGCACGACCAGCCGCCCGGCCCGGTAGTCGGCGCGCTCCGCGCGGGTCAGCTTGCCGCGCAGCGCGTCGCCGTGCAGGGACACCACGAGCAACCCGCCCGGCTTCAGCACGCGGCGCATCTCGGACATCCAGTGCGCTTGCAGGCGCTCCGGCAAGTGCGTGAACACGGACAGAGCGCAGACCAGATCGAACGAGTTGGCGTCGTAGTCGAGCGGCGATTGCAGCGCGTTGACCGCGAACCGCGCGAACGGCAGATTGTCCGCGCACCACTCGACCGCGACCGGGTTCGAGTCGCAGCCGTGCAGTTCCGCGGGCAGGTGCCGCAGGTGCCGGATCACGCGCCCGCACCCGCAGCCGAAATCGAGGATGCTGTGCAATTGGTGAAGCGCGACGCCGTGCTTCGCGAGCAGCGTCGTGAGCGACTCCGCGGCGCGCCGCCCGGCTTCGACGAACCAGAGCGCGTCGTCGGTGCCCGCGACCATCAGTCGCAGCACTTCGGGCGGCAGTGGCGGTTCCTCGCCCGTTGGCAGCGCCGGCGCGCGCGGCGCGCCGGACGCGGTCTTGAGCCGGTGGTTCTCGTTCGCGAGCCGGTGGCACTCTTCCGTGAGCAGCCGGCTCTCGCGCTCACGTGAGTCGAGAGACCGCACGAGTCGCGACAGGCCGGGAATGAATCGCAACAGGTCGCGCGTTTGCATGACGTCTCCAATCGCCGCGGCGCAGGTCACGCGCCGCGGTGCAACTCAGGATCGTGTACCGGAGCCAGTCGAGCCGGCCCGCGGCTTCGAGCCGCTTCGTCGCGCGGGCGTAGGCCTTTGCGCGGTCGGGCGCTTGCCACCGGGTCGCGTTGGCCTTGAGGAACTCGTAGGTCGGGAGCGTGTGAACGGTGATGTCTTCGAACTGCTGGTCCGTGAATCCGGCGACGGCGAGCGCCGCGCGGTATTCGTCCTCGGGGCACAGCAGGTCCACCGCGCCGTAGCTGGCGCGGGTCTCGTCGCCGGTCGCGGCGGCGTTCTCGCGCAGTTTGGGCAGACCTGCGACAGTGGGGACGAAGTCCGAGAGCGCGAGCCGGCCACCGGGCTTGAGCACGCGCGCGGCCTCGGCGAAGAACCCGGCCCGGCTGGGGAAGTGGAACACGCACTCCACCGCGAGCACCACATCGAACTGCGCGTCGGCGAACGGCAGCGCGCAGGCGTCCCCTTCGACCCACGTGGCGCGGTTCCCGTTCGCGGGCACGACGGTTTCCGCGGCGCGGGCGAGTTGGCGCGGGTCGATGTTCACGCCGGTCATGTCGAGGTTCGTGAACCGCTCGTTGAGGCTGGCGACCGTGCCGCCGAAGCCGCAACCCACGTCGAGGACGCGCAGGCCGTCGCCCACGGGCGCGGCGTCGCACACGCGGCGGCACAACTCCTCCGCGGCGCGGGCGTAGTCGGTGCCCGTGCCGTCGGCCGCGGCCGGGTCCGGCCAGTAGCCCCAGTGGACGTGGCGGCCGAACGCGGCACCGGCCACCGGGTCGCCGGCCGCGAGTCGGTCGAGCAGCGCATCGAAATAGGGGGGCGGTTCAATCACGGTCGGACTCCCAGGGTTGTGCGGGGAGATTCTACTCTCGCTCGCGCTCTCCTCACAACCCCGACTCGCCCGGCGTTGACACCGCGCCGCGAAGGTGTTAAACCGCCGCACTCAACCCGACCGTGCCACCCCGTCCGAGCCGAGCCATGATCTTCGAGGCGCGACCGCCGAACGACGACCGCCCGCGGCTCGCGCGATTCGTCGATGATTCGGTCGGGGGGCTGACGGACATCTGGGCGGCGCACGGCGACACGGCCGTGTTCGCGAACGGCGGGCAGAAGACCGCGTTCGTGAGCGGGGCCGCGAACAACCGCGTCCTGTTCGGGCGCACCGACGCGCTGCACGTGTCGATCGGGCTGCCGGGCCCGCGCGGGAGCGCGCAGCGGGCGTTCGCCCGCGGCATCTTCGGGCTGAACGGCGAGGAGCACCACGCGGCCCGCCGGCTGTTCATGCCGCTGTTCCGCAACGGCGCGGTCGCGGCGTATCACGAGCGGCTCACGGGGGCCGTCGGGTCGGTCGTCGCCACCTGGCACAACGGCCAGACGCGCGACCTGTACCGCGAGATGAAGGCGATCTCGCTGGCCGTGACCACCGGCCTGTTGTTCGGCATCGACGAGCCGGACCTGGCGGCCCGCGCGGACGTGGCGTTCGACGAGTGGCTCGACCTGAACCACCGGGCCGGGTTTACGTCCGCGCTCCCGGTCGGCAGCGCGACGGGCACCGAGTACACACAGCTCATCGAGTCGGGCGAGGTGCTCGCGGGGCTGCTGCGCGAGGTGATCGCCGCGCGCCGGAAGCGCCCCGCGGCCGGCGACGACCTGCTCGCCCCGGTGCTCGCGGCCCGCGCCTCGGGCGCGCTGACCGATGCGGATCTGATGGGGCTGGTTCACACGCTGTTCAACGCGGCCCACCACACCACCACCGCCGCGCTCACCTGGGCGCTGTTCCTGATCGCGCAACACCCCGAAGTGAACGCGGACCTGCTCAACGAGATGAACGCCGGCGCGCCGGAACACGGGCTGCTCGACCGCGTCATCAAGGAGAGCCTGCGGGTGCTGCCGCCGGTGGTGTACGTGTCGCGCGTGACCGTGCTGCCCGTGCGGTTCGGCGAGGTCGAAGTGCCGGCCCGGTCGGTGG
>SXHE01000229.1 GCA_005773755.1 Planctomycetia bacterium | reverse complement strand
GGTTCTTCCAACTCACCGGCCCGCCGTTGACTTTCGACCCGAAGCGCCGGCAGTGGGCCGCCCGGTTCGGGGCCGCGTCGAACGTGCCCCGACCGGTCGGTAATCGATGACCGACCGCGGCCCGGCCCGCGCCGAGTATTTCTCAACTTTCCTCGACGGCGGTTGCCCGTCTTTTCCTGCACTTCACTGCACTTCCGACCCGATTGCGCTCAGCTTCTCGCGCGCCGCGCCATCAATGACCGGAAACCCGTAGCCGCCCCTGTGAACCGTCGCGTGACGGCCGGGCGGTTCGATCTACGGGGGCGACACATGGCGACCACGACGGGCGACGCGACCGATGCCGCAAGAACCCCGGTCCGACGCAACCGGCGTCGGCTCCCGCCCGGCCTGCTGCGGCGCGAAGCCGCGGCGCGGTTCTGCGGGGTGGGCGAGTCCACCTGGGACCGGCTGACCGCGGCCGCGCTGACCCCGGCCCCGATCCACCTGGGTGGGTCCGTCGGCTGGTCGCGGCGCGAGCTGGCGCTGTGGATCGACCACGGCTGCCCGCCCCGCGCCGAGTGGGAACCGCTCTGGCGCGCGAGCGTGGCCGCGCGCCGCGTCTAGTCGCCTTCCCCCCTCATAAGCGGCAACGGGCCGGGGTGCCCTGGCAAGCATCCCCCGACCCGTTGCGATTGGAACCACCTATGAACATCGTAACCGCCGACCCGCCGGTTGAGAAGCCCGGCCCGCTCCTGCTCCCGCGGCACCTCACCGACCTGCGCGGGTCGGGCCTGTCCGACGCGCAGATCGGGGCCTCCGGGCTGTACTCGGAGTCCGACCCGGTGGCCGTGACGGCGCTGCTGCACTGGACGCGCCCGGCCACCGCCCTCGGCCCGTGCCTGTGCTTTCCCTTTGTGAGTGCCGACGGCGCGCTGATGGGGCACGTCATGGTGAAGCCCGACCGCCCGCGCGCGAAGGGCGGGAAGGCGGTCAAGTACGAGTCCCCGGCCGGCACCCCGGCACGCGCCTACTTCCCGCCGGCCACCCGCGCCGCGCTCGCCGACCCCACCGTGCCGCTGCTCGTTACCGAAGGCATGAAGAAGGCGTTGAAGGCCGACCAAGAGGGGTTCGCGTGCGTCGGGCTGGCCGGCGTCTACGGCTGGTGTCGGAAGCGGACCCGCCGGCCGGACGGCTCGAAGACCGGCCCGCGCCAACTGATTCCCGACCTCGCCGCCGTCGCCTGGCGCGGCCGCACCGTCACGATCATCTTCGACTCGGACCTCGCCACCAAACCGGACGTGGCGCGGGCCGAGAAGCACCTCGCCGAGGCGCTGACCGCGGCCGGCGCGACGGTGAAGGTCGTGCGGTTGCAACCGGGCAACGGGGGCGCGAAGGTCGGGCTGGACGACTACCTGCTGACGCACGCGCCCGACGACCTCCGCGGACTGATCGAAACCGCGAGTCAACCGACCGGTGCCACATCCGAGAAAGGTGAGAGCACCAAGCCCCCGGCCGCGGCGGACGTACTCGCCGGGATCGGTTTGGCCTTCGACCTGTGGCACGATGCGACCCAGACCGCGTTCGCGACCGCGGGCCGGCACACCCACGCCGTCAAATCGAAGGCGTTCCGCCACCTCTTGGTGAACGAGTACCGGAAACTCACCGGCAAGGTGCCCAACGGCGAGTCGCTGTCGAACGCGCTGGCGACCGTGGAAGCGGCGGCCGTGTTCGAGGGGCCGGAACACGCGGCGCACGTTCGCGTCGCGGCGCGCGACGGGCGCGTGTACTTGCACCTGGGCGATTCCGAATCCACCGTCGTCGAGATCGACGCGAGCGGCTGGCGCGCGTGCCCGAACGCGCCCGTGCGGTTCCGCCAGCCGGCCGGGATGCTCGCGCTGCCGGTCCCGCAACCGGGCGGGCGGCTGGCCGACCTGCGCGCGTTCCTGAACGTGCCCGACGACACCGGGTTCGCGCTGGTCGTGGCGTGGCTGACGGCCTGCTTCCGCCCCGACGGGCCGTTCCCCTTGCTGGTGCTGCTGGGCGAACAGGGGAGCGCCAAGACCACGACCGGGCGGGTCGTCAAGAAGCTGATCGACCCCAGCGCCGCGGCCGTGCGGAGCGAGCCGAAGGAGGCCCGCGACCTGATGATCCAGGGGCGCAACGGGTGGGCGCTGGCGTTCGACAACCTGTCCCACCTGCCCGCGTGGCTGTCCGACGCGTTCTGCCGGCTGGCGACCGGGGGCGGGTTCTCGACCCGCGAGCTGTACACCGACGACGGGGAGATCATCTTCGACGCCAAGCGCCCGGTGTCGATGAACGGGATCGAGGACTTCGTCACCCGCGCCGACCTGCTCGAGCGCTCGCTCCTGATCCGCCACCCGGCCATCCCGGAGGACAAGCGCCGGCCGGAGTCGGAGTTCTGGGCCGCGTTCGACGCGGCCCACCCGAAGCTGCTGGGCGCGCTGCTGGACCGGGTGTCGGCCGGGCTGCGGGCGCTGCCGGACGTGAAGCTGGACCGGCTGCCGCGGATGGCCGACTTCGCCCTGTTCGCGGTGGCGTGCGAGCGCGGGGCCGGGGAGGGCGCGCGGTTCCTGTCCGCCTACGCGGACAACCAGGCCGGCGCGCACGAGCAGGCGCTGGACGGGTCGCCGGTGCCCGCGGCGCTGCTGGCCCTGATGGACGGGCGCGAGTGCTGGGAGGGCGCGCCGGCCGACCTGCACGCGGCCCTGGCCCCGTTCGCCCCGACCCCGGAGCCGAAGGACTGGCCGAAGCGCCCGAACGCGCTGACGAACAAGCTGCGCCGGCTGGCCCCGAACCTGCGCCGGGTCCACGGGCTGCACGTCGAGGACGGGCGCGCGTCGGGGGGCCGGTCCGGGGGCAAGCGGTCCCGGTTCGTGCGCGTCACGCGGGTGGCCGTCGGCGGGCGGGAATCACCGTCCCCGTCGTCCCCCCGCGCGGGCACGGCGGAAAACGCCCCGGATTCACAACCCGCGGCCGGGGACGATGTCGGGGGCCGGTGTTCGTCGGCCCCGGCCGCGACCGTACCCGCGGATCGTCCCCGCCCTGGCGCGGGCAATCCGTGTGCGCCCGCGCCTGCTGGGGTGCAGAGGGACGATGGGGACAGTGATTCCCGCCCACTCGCGGATAGCCCCGCTCCGGCCCGCGCAGGAACGGCTCGGCGGTACGGGAACGACGACCGGGCGTTCGACGCGGAGGGGAACCGATGGTAGCGGTTCCGGCGTTCGTGCGCACGGTGCGAGACCTGATGGCGCGGACCGCGCCGTGTGGCCCCGCCGCGGAGTACGACGAACTGCTGTTCGCCACCGACCCGCCGCCGGAACTGGTGCCGCTGTTGCGGGTGTTGCACACCGGGGTTCGCGCGGTGCTGACGGGTCGGCGGTGGTGGGGCGCGACCAGTGACGGCAAGCCGCGGGTTGTCGAACTGTGCCCCGACGCGCCGATCCCGGCCGGGATCGGCCTGTTGTGTGTCGAAGGGGACGCGCGCTGGGACCGAATCGCGCCCGCCGCGCGGTGCGACCTGCCGCACCTGTTCGCACCCACGAACCCGGCCGGTTCTGCTCGGCGCGGGCACGGTGGGTAGCCGAACCGGGGATAGTTCCGGGGCGCGTCCGCTACTGTGTCCACAACCCCGACTGTTCCCGGTGAGGGCGCGAGCGGCGCGGCCGCGCGGAAGAACCTACCTCAACCGGCATCGCGCCCGTGCCGGGTTCCGGGTATAGTTTAGCCACCTTCGGTCGGTGCCGGCGGCGTGCGACCTGAGAACCGCACCCGCCGGCCCCGGCCGTTCTCAGGAAGGACCGCATCATGGCAACGCTCTTCAAGCCCACCCGCCCCTACCCGCTCTCCGCCAGCGCCCAGATCGTGGACAAGGACGGCAAGCCGCACGCGCGGATCAAAGAGCGGGGCCGGTTCGTGCTGTACCCGCTCTCCGAAGACCGCAAGCAGTTCCTGAAGCCGGCCGCGAAGTGGGCGGCCGACGTGCGGTTCCCGAACGGCAAGCGCAAGCGGATGCGGTTCAGCCCGAACCGCGACGCGGCGGCGGTGATGCTCGCGGACCTGCTCAAGAAGATCGAGCGCGAGCGCTCCGGCGTCCGCGACCAGTACGCCGATCACCGCGGTTCACCGCTCGCAAACCTGCTCAAAGAGTACGAGCGTCACGTTCTCGACAAGGCCGCAACTCAGAAGGAAGCGGAGCAAGCGCGGCGGCGGTGTGAGATCGTGTTTCAGGGGGCGAAGTTCACGCAACTCTGCGACCTGGACGCGACCGCAGTTGAGCGCTGGCTCGCGGATCGCAGGGAACTCCCAAAGAAGAGTGGCGGGTTCGGCCCTGCGACGAGCAATCACTACCGCAAGTCGCTGGTCGCGTTCGGGAACTGGTTGGTGAAGGCTCGGCGCGCTGCCGAGAACCCGTTCCGGCACATTCCGAAGGTGAACGCGAACGTGGACGTGCGCCACAAGCGGCGTCCCCTGTCGGCCGACGAGTTCGCCCGCCTTGTGCAAACCGCACGCACCGGCGGCGTGTTCCGTGGCTTCGCCGGACCCGACCGGGCCGCGCTGTACATGGTGGCCGGGATGACCGGCCTGCGCGCGAAAGAACTCGCGAGCCTGTCGCCGCAGTCGTTCGTTCTCGATGCCGATACCCCCGTCGTCGTGGTCGAGGCCGCGTACTCGAAGCACCGGCGGCGCGACGAGGTTCCCCTGCACGCCGCACTGGTCGAGGAGTTGCGTCTGTGGTTGGCGAAGAAGCCGGACGGGGAACCCGTCTGGCCGGGCACCTGGGCACAGCAGACCGCGGCCGTCGATCTCATCAAGCGCGACCTCGAACGCGCACGGGCCGCGTGGGTAACCGAGGCGGGGGCGGACGAGGAGAAAGACCGGCGGGAGAAGTCCGACTTCCTCAAGTACCGCGACCGGAACGGGTGCGTGGCCGATTTCCACTCGCTGCGGCACCGGTTCGTGACCGAACTGGCCCGCGCCGGTGTCGCACCACAGGATGCGAAGGAACTGGCCCGGCACTCAACGATTACGCTCACAATGGATCGCTACACTCACGTCGGCATTCGAGATACCGCAGCGGCGCTCGCCCGGTTGAGCCTGCCGACCGTGGGAACTCGTGACCAGAGCAGCGCGGGAGCAGCAACGGGAGCAGCAGAATCCGGTAACAGGCGAGAACGGACGGAGACTGCTGGGGAATCGGCAGCGGGATCAGGTAGTGCGGAACCGCTAGAAAAACAACGGAATGAGGGCGGGCGAGCGGACGTGGGGACCAGTGAAGAAGTATGCCCGACAGGAGTTGAACCTGTAACCTTCGGCTCCGGAGGCCGACGCTCTATCCAGTTGAGCTACGGGCACATATCAGTCAGAACCACTCGAAAACGCAACCGGTTCTCGCCGTCTCGAACCCCGCGCGGGAGATCGGGACTTGTAGGATTTTAGTCGC
>SXHE01000028.1 GCA_005773755.1 Planctomycetia bacterium | reverse complement strand
GCCGACCTGGGCGAGCTGATGATCCTGCTGGCCCGCGCCACGTGGCAAGAAGCGGAACGGTGGACCGAGGAAGAGCGCGGGGTGTTGGCGGTGGAGGCGTGGAAATTGGCGACGGCCGCGCGCGGGTGTTTTGCCGCGGGCGCGGCCCCGCCGGCGCTCGACCGGCTCGCGGCCCTGATCGCCCCGGCGGCGGGCGAGACGTTTGATCCGCCCGCCGCCGGGGAGCGCGAGCCGGACGCACGCGCGCTGTTCCTCGACGGCGCGTTCGCCCTGAACCAGGGGCACTACGTCAGCGCCGCGCGGGTTCTGGACCGCGCGGTGACGGCGAAGCCCGGCCACGCCGCCGCCCAGTTCTGCCTCGCGTACTGCCGCCAGCAGACGGGGCAGTTCCAGCGGGCGCTGGAACGGTACGACGTGGCCCGCGCGCAACTACCCACCGACCCGCGCCCGGCCTACCAGCGGGCCGTGGTGTACGTGCTCCAATTACAGCACGACCGAGCGGAGGCCGAGTTCACCAAAGCGATCGCGCTCGACCCGACCGGCTTCAACGCCTGCCGCCACCGGGCACTGGCCCGGTTCCACCTCGGAACGAAAGAGGACTTGGCCGGCGCGGAAGCGGACCTGACCGCCGCGCTCGACCGCGGGGCTCCGGCGCTGTCCGTTCACTTGATTCGTGGGATGGTGCGCTCGGCTCGCGGCGACCGGCCCGGCTCGGCCGATGACGCGGACGCCGCGAAGAAACTCGAGGCGAAGACCGATGCCGACTTCATCGCCCGCGGCTGGACCCGAACGGGCACCGACCCGAAGGGGGCCCGCGCGGACTTCGAGCGCGCGCTCGAACTGAACCCGCGCTCGCTGCTGGCCCTTCAGAACCTGGCGCACGTTCTGGCCGACAAGTTGAAAGACAACGAGACGGCTCTCGTCGTCGCGACGAAAGTGGTCGAATTGTACCCGGAATCCGGCCTCGCGGTCGCGAACCGGGCCGTCATCCTGGCGCGCCTCGGCCGCCGGAACGAGGCGCGCGACGAGATCGCCAAGGCGCGACAGCTCTCCGCCGCCGACCCGGAGGTCACTTACCAGGCCGCCTCGGTGTTCGCGCTCGCGTCGGCTGTTCCGGCGACCGGTCAAGGCGGGGCGTTCGATCTCCTGACCCTGGCGGTCACGTCCACCAATCGCGCCGCGGATCAGGCCCGAGCGCTCGATCTGCTCTTGAAGGCGGTCAACCAGGGGTATCGCAACGCGCACCGTATGGGCACCGATGCCGACCTCAACGCCGTGCGCCACACGCGCGAGTACCAGGACATTCAGCGAGCGGCCGTGACCCTCGCCAAGCGCGTACCCATCGACTGACGAACGTGCAGAAGAAACGAAGCGACCCCGGCCAGCCTTGTGCTGATCCGGGGTCGCTTCATTTTGCTTCGGTGATCGCTTAGTACGGGTTCGTCGGGGGGAGCGTCGACGGCGCGGGGGCCGGCGGCTGTGTGGGGCCAGGGGTGGTCGGTTCCGGCTGCGGCGGCGGGCCACCCTGTTCGACCGGCGGGAGCGGGCTGGTGCTTGGGGTCTCGCGGGTTTCCAGAACCTCGACCATCGGACGGAAACGGAACATGGCACGACCTCGCATTGAGGGGACAACGAAGTTCGCGACCGAACGGAATCAGGTACACCGATAGTATTTCGGCACCGCAATTCCGCGTCTACGGGAACTTGTACTTTGGGCGAACTTTTGCCCGAAAACTTTTCAGCCACCGGTTGACATTTGAGACCAGTAGCTGAATCGCCTACGTCATTGGCTAAAATCTGCGCTGTGGGGTGAATGTACTCCCGCGCGATCCGCTCTGGCAAGAACATTACGGAATTTCGAATTGGAATTTGAAAAGAAATGGTTCATCCGGGCGCGGAGATTGCGCCGGTTGTGCGGATTGTGCCCGATAGTGCGAAGAAATGGGCTTGGATCAGCCCAGAAGCGTGTGCAGTACGAAGTACGTGAGAGCCGCGACCGCGGCCGAGATGGGGATGGTCAGAACCCAGGCGAACATCATGTTTTGCGCGACGCCCCAACGCACGGCCGAAACCCGCTTGGACGCGCCCACACCCATGATGCTCGAAGAGATGACGTGTGTGGTGCTCACGGGCGCTTTCAGCCACGTCGCGAACATGATGACGATGCTCGCGGCGGTCTCGGCCGCGAACCCGTTGATCGGCCGCAACTTGATGATCTTGTGGCCCATCGTCTTCATGATCCGCCAGCCGCCGGACGCGGTGCCCAGGGCCATCGCCGTGGCGCACGCGACCACCACCCACAGCGGCACGCTCATGTTGGCGGTCTGGCCCTGCGACACGGCGTAGGTCGCCAGCGCCAGCGTGATGATGCCCATCGCTTTTTGGGCGTCGTTCGAGCCGTGGGCGAACGCCATGAACCCGGCCGAGCCGAGTTGCAGCACGCGGAAGTTGCGGTTCACGGTCGTCGGCCGCGTCCGGCGCACGAGCCAGATCAGAATCACCATCAGGACGAAGCCGCCCACCAGCCCGCACAGCGGCGACAGCACAAGCGCCTTCAGCGTCAGCAGTACGCCTTTCGATGTAATCAGTTCCCACATGGCGGCACCGGACGCGCCGCCGTGGAGAACCTTGTGGCACCACACGGCCCCGACCAACCCGCCGATCAGCGCGTGCGACGAACTGGACGGGATACCGTAATACCAGGTGAGCAGGTTCCAGAAGATCGCGCCCAAGAGCGCGCCGGCCACGACCAGTTGGGTGATGTCTTTCGGGCTGGTGATGTCGCCGCCGATGGTCTTGGCGACCCCGACGCCGACGAACGCGCCGATGAAGTTGCACGCCGCCGCCAACAGCACGGCCGTGCGGCCCGGCAGCACGTTGGTCGAAACCACGGTCGCCACCGCGTTCGCGGTGTCGTGGAACCCGTTGATGAAGTCGAACGCGAGCGCGAGGGCGATCACGATCACGAGGACGATCAGGGCGCTACCCATTTTTCACCACCACGGAGCGGATCACGTCCATTGCGTCCTCGCACTGGTCGACACCGTCTTCGAGGCTGGACAGCATGTCCTTCTGGCGCACCAACTCGATGGGCGAGATGCCGTTGGCGAACAGGGCCGCGAGCGCCTTGCGGTACACGCCGTCGGCCTCGTTTTCCAGGGCATGAATGGCGACGGTCGCGTCCTTCACCGAGTCCGGGTCGGAGAACTTGCGGAGCCGCCGCCCGGCCCCGGCCAGTTCGCGCGCACACGACACCGTGATCCGCACCATGTGCTTCATCGGGTCGGAGAGCGCGTCGAGTCGGAACAGGTCCGCGAGCACCGCCGTGTGTTCCATCCCGTCCACCACGTTGTCCAGCACCTTCGTCAGCCGGGCCAGGTCTTCGCGGTCGATGGGCGTCACGAACGTCCGGTCGATCTCTTCGTACAACTGGCGACAACAGTTGTCGGCCTCGGTCTCAATCGGTTTGAGCCGGATCGCGATGGCCTCGAACTGGTTGTGGCTGGACGCCGTTTCCAGCTCCGCGAACACCCCGGCCGCGGCGTCGATCTGGTCGGACAGCTTTTCCAGCATGGCGAAGAAGTGGTCCTGCCGCGGGAGCAGGTAGCGGACGATGCGATCGATTAACATGGGAAACCTCGCCGGCGCTGTGCGGAGTTCGGATGATACTACCGCCGCGATTGAGAAGAGGAAGTGAACGGGCCGCGCCCGGCCCCCGTTCTGCCGGACCGACTCGGTTCCTTTACGATACCTTCACGAAACCTTCACATAGGGCACACAATGCGCCTCGCCCGGAACGTTGTTCGCCTTCTGATCGTCGTCGTGGTTGCGCTGCTGATGGCGAGCGCGGCGAAGCGGTGGCAGTGGCCGACGGGCGAGGTTCCCCCGCCGGCGTGGGCCAACGACTACGACGTCACCACGGCCGCGCCCGAACAGATCGCGGCCGGCACCGAGGCCGGGAACGGCCCGCCCGCGGGCTGGTCGCATCTGGTCATCAAGAGCCTGCCGCGTGTGAAGCCGAGCGAGGTTCCCAAACTGCCGACGAGCTTCATCATGCCGCGCGAGGTGATCGTGAATCGCACCAAGTGGATGTTCACGCTGTTCGCCGCGGACGTGGTGGAAGAGCGGCAGGGGGCGCACAAGCGGTTCCGGCTGCGAGCGGTTGGCATGGGCCTGGGGGCGAAGATCGACGGCCGCGACGTGGTGCTCACGGTCGAGGCGTCCAAGCAGACCGGCCCGAAACTGGACCCGATCCAGGAGCTGTCGCTGAAGATCGGCTACGGGGTGCAGAAGCAGGCGCGGGTGGTGATTCAAGGCCCGTCGTTCGCACTGGTCGATACACCGGTGACGTTCCGCTGCGGGCAGAAGAACCGGAGCGTGCGGTACCGGTACGCGCTGCTCGTGGACACACAGACGGGGAAGCTCGACGTGCTGTGCTGGCGGCTCGGGGCGGAAGCCGGCGAGTGCTCCGATCTGGCGCGGGCGGTTCTGCTGAAGGAGAACCTGATCGACGAGGCGGAACTGCTCGTCGATTTGACGGAGTTCAAGGAGATGCTGCCCGGCGTAAAAGGGCCGAGTGAACTGGGCTTCGGGGTGGACGAATTGCCCCCGTTTCGGTTAGAACTGGCGCTCCCGGCGGCGCTGTCGGACGTGGTCGCCAAGACCCGATTCACGGCCGACGAAGCCCGCACATTGGAAGACGGCCTCCGCAAACTGTTGCCCCGATAGTGTTACCCGCTCGCGAAGCCGCAAGCGGCTCAAGAAGCCCTCCCAACAAGGTACATTCCTCATGCACGCACTCGTACTCGCTTCACTTCTGGCCGCGCCGGCGCAACCGCCGGCCGCGCACGACGACCAGAACCCGCTGTTCAAGCGGCTCACCGGCGAGGGCCTCGACGTCGGCGACAAGGCGGTCATCAAGTTCCCCGCGCCGTCGATGCCCGATGGCCTTGCCGCCGCGAAGCAGACGGAGATCATCAAGAAGTTGATCGACGGCAAGTACGCCTACGACGAGTTCACTCGCAACTCGGTCGTCGCCCCGCAGGTGGTTACGATCAGCAACCCGGCCGGCGGCTTGAAGAACGCCCCGCCGCGCAGCGCGAGCGTGTGGTTCGTCGTTCACGGCGACTTCAAGAAGCTCGAAGACGACAAGTTCCTCGACAAACTCGTTGGCGGCACGAAGGGCGGTGGCGGCAAGAGCGGCCCGCTCAACGGCGCGGACCTGGTGAAGCGGGACATCAAGGTCGCGGACGAGAAGCGCGAGGGCTACGGCTTCGTCGAGTTCGACTTCTTGGAGAAGGTGCGGCTGAAAGTGACGGGGCACGCAATGTGGAGCCGCAAAGCCGACTCGGTGATTACCGCGGCCGAGGTCGATCCGCGGTTCCGCGGCGACAAGGACTTCCCGAACGAGTGGCGGGCGCTCAACAAGGGGGCCGCGGTGCCGGTCGGCGCTCCGAACCCGTGGGGCGGGGCCGGCATGTACCTGAAGATCACCAAGCTGCACGAACCGCCCGGCGCGCTGTTCGTCGAGCAGCACATCATCTTCACCGAGCCGACCGGCTGGTTCGACGGCAAGCCGATCCTGACCTCGAAGCTGCCGCTGGTGGTGCAGGACAACGTGCGCACCCTGCGCAAGGAGTTCGTGAAGAAGTGAGCGCTTGGTCGATTGATTGAGGTTCGTACTGATGTGTTTAGCGATGTCGCCAGAGGCGACCCGGCGACCCCTAAGGGGTCGCCGCTACACGCGCCGTAGTCACGTCGTAGGTGCCACAGTCGCCCCGCTGTCGGCGACGATCTTCCCGTCGCGCATCTTGATGACGCGGTCGGCGCGCTCGGCCACCTCGTCGCTGTGCGTCACGACGATCAGCGCGAGGTTGCGGCTCTTCTGAAGTTGCGTGAACAGTTCGAGTACCTTGAT
>SXHE01000228.1 GCA_005773755.1 Planctomycetia bacterium | reverse complement strand
TACTTCGCGACCTTGAACTCGCGTGCGGCGTCGAGCAGCACTTGCGTGCCGATGACGTTGGTGCGCACGAACGGCCCGCTGTCCTGGATGCTGCGGTCGACGTGGCTTTCCGCCGCGAAGTTGATGAGGTCGGTGACGCCGCGCCGCATCGCCCCGCGCACGTCGTCGCGGCTGGTGATGTCGCCTTTAACGAAGGAGTAGCGCGGGTGGCCGCTGAGGTCGGCGAGGTTCGCGAGGTTGCCGGCGTAGGTGAGCGCGTCGAGGTTGACGACCGACACGCCGGGATCGGTGGCGAGCAGATGGCGCACGAAGTTCGAGCCGATGAACCCGCAACCGCCGGTAACGAGAACGGTCGGCATGTGTCCCCTTTCGCGCGTGCGCCCGAAGGAGGTTGTAAGTCGGAACCCGGCGCGAGTCAAATCGAAGCGCGCTCATCACCTCTTGCGCCACGGCGAACAACCGCCGCCGCCCAGAGTTTCAGTCCCAATTGGGCAGGGCGGTCGGGTACACTGGCCGTGCCCGTCTTCGCGGTGTCGCGTGAGCTTCTCTTGCGGTCGAGGTAGCCCGTGCCGATCCAGTTCCCGTGCCCGGCGTGCAACCGGCGGCTGTCCATCGCGACCCGCAAGGCGGGCGCGAGCATTGCGTGCCCCAGTTGTAAGGGGACCGTCACCGTGCCCGGTGCGCTACCGGCGGACGACGCGCCCGAAAGCGAGCCGAGCAACCTGCGCCCGCTCCTCATCACCGCGGGCGTCGCGCTGCTGCTGTTCGGCGGACTGGCGCTGGCGCTCACCTTCGCGCTGCGCAAGCCCGCGGTTCAGGAGGTCGAACAGGCGCGCGCCGAACCACTGCCTCAGCAGCCAGTACTCGTGAAGCCGCAAGCGGCTCCGAACCAACAGATTCAACAGCCGCTACCACAGCAGCCATTGCCTCAACAGCCTCAGCCTCAGCCCCAGCCTCAACAGCCCCCGCCTCAGCCCCAGCCGGAAGAGCCGCCGGCCACGTCGCCCGGCCCGCAGGCGCAATCGCCCGCGGTCGCGCCGCCGCCGCGCGAGGTGATCGCGAAGCCGCCGCTGGCGCAGGCCCCGCCGCCGCTGGACAAGTTCGGCAACCCCGTCGGCCCCACCATCGGCCTCGGCAAGGACGGCGAGTTCAAGGGGAAGAAGCTGCTGTTCTGGTGCGCGTTCGAGAACGCCGGGCGCGTGTTCTTCCACCAGTCGAACCCGCTGTGGAAGGCGCTCGAGGCGAAGGGTTTCATCGTCAGCCCCGTGTTCGGGAAGTTCAACCCCGCGTGGCTGAAAGAAGCGGACCAACTGTGGATCGTGTCGTCCGGCCGGTTCGAGATCCCCGGCGGTCTCACGCCCGACCTGCTCGTGGATGCGGTGAGCCTGTTGCCGCCGGAACTGGTGCCGTCGGGCTTCACGATTCAGGAGTACCAGTTCATCGTGAAGGCGACGCTCGACGTGGCCCTCTCCACTTGCCACCAGCTCGACGCGAAAGCGTACACGGCTATCGAAGACTTCGTGAAGGCCGGCAAGGGGCTGTGCCTCCTCGCGGAGGACGAGCCGTTCACCGCGGAGGCGGACGAACTGGCGCGGCGGCTGTTCGGGGCGCGCGTCAGCGGCAACTACATCGGCGACAAGACCGCCGGCGTGCGCGGGCGGGTGCTGGCCCCGGCGGACGCGCGCAAGTTCCGCCCGCACTTCGAGGTCGACGCGCACCCGCTGCTGACCGACGTGAACTTCCTGTTCGAGGGCATCACGGTCAGCAACGTGAGCAAGAGCGACAAGCTCGCGGTGGCGATGCGGGCGAGCGACGGGAAGACGCTGCTCGCGGTGTCGAAGGTGGCCGGGCAGCGGGTGGTGATCGACTGCGGGTTCACCCGCTACTGCCACGGCCCGACGGAGCGTACGAGCTACATCTCGAAGACCGCCGGCACCTTGCGGCTGGCGCAGAACATCGCCGCGTATCTGGCCGGCAAGGACAAGCCGTAAGCCATTGCGCGCGATGCCGGGCTGGGTTCTGGACCGCGCGCCCGGCGTCGATTAGTGTGAACGCGTCGCCCCTCTCGCGCGAGTGCCCCGATGCCGCTGCTCGATCACTTTCACCCGCCGCTGAGCGAGCGCTGGCACTGGCACTCGTTCCACAACTCGTGGGCGACGTACCTGTCCTCGCAGCTCAACACCCTGCTCCCGGCAGGGTACTTCGCCGAGGCGAACGTTCAGTACGGGGTCGAGATCGACGTCGCCACGTTCGAGGAGACCGGCGCGAGTGCGCCCGCACAGAGTTGGACGCCGCCATTGCCACACACCAGCGCGCCGTTGGAACTGTCCGCGGCGGTCGTCGAGGTCGGCATCTTCAGCCGGTCGGGTGGGCCGGCGCTGGCGGGCGCGATCGAACTGGTCAGCCCGGCGAACAGAGACCGGGCCGCGCACCGCGACGCGCTCGTTTCCAAGTGCGCGACGTACCTTCAAGCCGGGGTCGGGCTGGTGCTCGTCGATGTAGTAACGGATCGCTCCGCGGACCTGCACCGCGACTTGCTCGCGCGGTTGGGTGTCGCCGATCCGGAGCCGGGTTCTGCCCTCTTCGGCGCGGCGTATCGGCCGGTCGAACGCGACGGGGCCGCGGTGCTCGACATCTGGCGCGAACCCATCGCCGTCGGGCAACCGCTGCCAACGCTTCCGCTGTGGCTGCGCGGCGGGTTGTGCCTGCCGGTCGAACTGGAAGCGGCCTACACGCGAACGTGCGTCGAGCAGCGCGTACAACCGGCCGCGTAGTGCTGGTTACACTCCACCGACTGTGACCGTCACCTCGCGCTCGTTGGGGTGGCGCACGACTTTCACCTTCACCTGCTGGCCGGGCACCAGTTCGCGGACGACGCGCTCGTAGTCCTCCACGTCGTTGACCGGTTGGCCGTTGATGGCGACGATCAGGTCGCCGGGGCGGGCCACCGCGCCGCGCGGGCCGTACTCCACACCGACCAACCCGGCCTTGTCCGCCGGGCCACTCTTCGTCACCCGGTCGATCATCACACCCTTGTCGTAACGGGCCTGACGCAGGCGGCGCTCGTCGTACAACTTCACGCCCAGGTCCGGGCGCAGCGACTTGCCGCTCTTGATGAGGTCGGTGACAACGCGGTTCACCGTGTCCACCGGGATCGCGAACCCGATGCCGACGTTGCCGCCGTTGGGCGACGCGATGGACGTGTTCACGCCGATCAGCCGGCCGCT
>SXHE01000227.1 GCA_005773755.1 Planctomycetia bacterium | reverse complement strand
GGTGTTGGTAGCCACTGCGCCGCGAGCCTGATTCCCCCCGACCACATCGAGGTCGTTGTTCGGGACTAGCCGTATAGTTGGGGCCGCGCGGTTGCCGTTGGTGCCCCTGCCTTCGATCTGCACGCGGCCCGCGCCTGAGCCGCCCATGATGTTGCTGTCTGGGGCCGGCGTTTGCGGGATGCCGATGTTGTCGTTCATCATGACCATCCCGCTACGGCGGCTGCGGTTCATCGTGTCGAGCCGGAACGCGACGGGGTCGTCTGTTGCCACGAGTGGCCCGACGCCATCCGCACCCGCCGCTTCCGCGCCGCGAGCGAGGAACCGTTCGACTTCGCGCGCTGAGGGCGCTTGCGCGGTCGGCCTGTCGGTGCGGTCGGCGACCGCTTCCACCGCGGCCGCGTTCAGCAGCTTCGGCCACGCCTTGCGGAACAGCGTGTTCGAGCCGTACACCTCCGCGCCGGTGATCTGACCGTTCACGACGAACACCACGCCGATGATGGTGTCGCGGTCCTCGCCGCGGGCCTTCAGCGCGGTCTCGTATGCGGTCACGAGCGCCTGCACTTCGGGCGCTTCGAGCGTGAGCTGGAAACTCGTGGGCGAAGCCTCGGCGTTCACGTTCCCGCTCTGCGTCACGGTGCGGAGCTTGCCCTGATTGTCCGCGACCGTCTTCCACACCTCACCCTGCTGGCCGTAGGCGTTCGCGATCTTCATCTTGTTGCCGACGGCGCACTTCGCGCTCGACTTGAACCGCCCCGCGTCCTCGCTCCCGCGGTTCGTCCAGCGGCCCTGTTCGACGCAGTGCGCCGGCAGCGCCACCGCGCCGGACATGGGCGGGAGCAGCATGTCGGTCGCGGCCATGCGGTCCTGTTTGCCGCCCTTCACGATGTCGCCCGACTGGATGAACAGCTCGCAATCCGGCGACCGGTTCTCCACTGCGAGCTGATTCACGTTGCTCGTTTCGTGGACGACGGCGAGGTTCTGGTCGAGCGCTTCCTGAAGGCTCATCACCTTCGCGCCCTGCACCGCGTCCGGGCCGTGAACGAAGTAGACGCTGAGGTTCTCGTGCGCCAGCGGCGCGGCCACGCGCGGCGGGGCGTCCGCGGCGCGGGTGGTGGGCACCTGCGTGCCGCCGGCGAAATACCACAGCCCGGCGAGCGCGACACCGACGAAACCGAGCGCGAGACGTGACGAGTTCAAAGAACACCCCATCTGAAGGGGAAGCGGAGATGCGGCTCGTTCTAGCAGAACGACGAGCTGCGCCCGCCAGTGTAACACCGGAGCGGCTGTGCCGTGAGCGCGAGTTTTGCCGCGTGTTACGCTTCCCTTGCGACCGGGCCATGCGTTACAATCGAGCGCAATGGCAGCCAGCGGAACAAATGCCATACCGACGAGGAGGTGAGCAGCACCATGATCCGTAACATCCTGAAGCCGACACTCGCGCTGGGCGCGGTGTTGGCCGTGTCCGGTGCGATTAGCGCCGGCGACACCGTGCCGCTGTCCGGCGGCGCGGGCGGAACGACGATGACCCTCGGCGGTCAGGGCACCCCGGCGCAGGCCGCGGGCGAAGACAACGAACTGGCTCACGGCCGGCGCTACGGCGGCGGCGGGTACGGCTGGGGCGGCGGCTACCGCGGCGGCTACTACAGCGGCTATCGCGGCGGCTGGGGTGGGGGTTACTACGGCGGCTATCGCGGCGGGTACTACGCCGGCTATCGCGGTTGGGGCGGCGGCTACTACCGCCCGGCGTACTACTACACGCCGCGGGTGTACTACTCGTCGTACCCGGTGTACTCGTCGTACTACTCCAACGACTGCGCGCCGGGCGCGGGCTTCACATTCGGCATCAACGGCGGGGCCACGTCCGGCGCGCCGGCGGTGAACCTGGGCGGTACGAGCTTCGCGCGGCCGATGGCGCAACCGACCCCGCCGGACGGCACCTTCCGCTACGACGGCGGTCCGGCGCTTCCGGTTCCGATGCCGAAGGCCGACCCGCAAGCGATCCCGCCGGCGAACCCCACTTTGGCCACCGATCTGCCGATTTCCGGCAAGGCGAAGCCCGCGGTCGTTGTGCCTTACAAGTACAAGGCCTACGGCGAGAAGTAGTGACGTGTCGAGCGTCGTTAGCGAGCGGCCGGCTTTACGCCGGCCGTCTTCGTTTTCATTTCAAGGAAGCAACTCGCTCACGAGAATGCTGGCCTGCGGCGCTCCGAGCGGCGAGACGCTCTCGGTAGGCGCGAGCGTGAGGTGCGTGCGGTACGCGGTGGCGGTCAGGTCTTGCGGCAGCGGCAGCGTCTGCGGGTCGCGGAACACATGCAGCGCGCGGCCCTCAATGTCCAGAACCCAATACTCCGGCACACCCGCGGTCGCGTACAACTCGGCCTTCGTCGTCAGGTCGATTGTGAGCGTGGTGCTTGCGATTTCGACGATCAGCGCGGCCTGGGTTGGGGTCTTCGTCGCGTTATCGCGAATGGAACCGGGCACGACGGCGAGGTCCGGGCCGGGGTCGTTGTCCGTACCGATGTCGAAGCTCTGTTGGTTGCGGACGTGGTGCCCGGTCGGGCACACAGAGCGAAGGAACTCGCAGGTCACGTTGAGTGCGACATCGTGCGGCGGCTTCGGCATCCCCATTGTGAACAGTTCCCCATGAAGGAGCATGGTCTTCATGTCGCGGAACAGGCCGGTTTCGCCGAGCTTGCGGTACTCGCTGATCGTGAACCGGTGCGGCTTCGGCCCGCTCCCGCGCGGGGGCGGCGTCTGTGCGGGCGTCGGCATCGTGAGCGCGGTCATGGCTCGTCCTCCTCGTTCCCAGCGTACCGTCACGCCTTGCCCAACACCAGATCGACGACCCAGCACCCGCGGACGTGCGGCCCCGCGTCGCGGCAGTGGTTCAGCACGTCCTCGTTATCGCAGCCCGTGTCTTGCAGCGCGTCCGCCAGAATCGGCATCGCGCCGAACTCACGCGCCTCGTACATCGTGCGCGCGAGTGACACCGCGGTGTCGGTGCGCCAGTCGGGGGAAAAGTGAACGGGACGGAACGGTGGAATGAAAATGTCACGGAGCAGATCGGTTTGGAGACGTTCTTCGGCGTAGCGTGTGCGGATACCGGCCATTTCGACGGCGTGCGCGATGCGCGATGCGGCTGCGTAGTAATTGGCGCGGGAATCGGGTTGGGCTACCATCTCGGCGGCACTTGCTGCCGATTGGTGAGTATCGGTCCACGTTGCCGATTGATTCCGCCGAACCAATTCGGCCGCTCCCTTTTCTGCCGCCCTCAGCACCGCTTTCGTAACCGATTCGTCGGCAAATTGTTCAGCGGCTTCCACCGCGTCTCGACTCCGGGATTCGATCAATAGATCCCAAATGCGCCGGCAACAAGCGCACCCGAAAAGGCGCAGTTTGCGCGCGTTCCGCCGCGATTGAACCGTGCTGTAGATGTGATAACACGCTCGCGCGTTCCGCCATTGGTGCTCGGTGATTTTCATCACTTCGCCCCCAGCAGCTTCGCTGCAATCGCGTCGGGGTCGTAGACGCAGCCGCCCCAGACGCCGCCGCTGGCGTGCTGGAGTGCGGCCCAGAGGCGGGTGTCCGCGGGCAGCGCCGGGTCCGGGGCGAGGTCCGGGCGCGGGGCACGCGACAGCAGTTCCGCGCTGCCCCAGTTCGGGCCGTGGTCACCGCTCGCGTCGCCGACGAGGTCGATGGTGCCTTCGAGCTTCACGCGGTCGATCACGACGCGGATCAGGTCGCCGTCGCGGAGCTTGCCGAGCGGCCCGCCGGCCAGCGCTTCGGGCGAGACGTGCCCGATGCACGCGCCCGTGCTCACGCCGCTGAACCGCGCGTCGGTAATCACCGCGACCTGCTTGCCCCACTTCAGGTGCTTCAGCGCGCTTGTGAGCTGGTACGTCTCCTCCATCCCGCTGCCCATCGGTCCGCGACAGCACAGCACCAGCACGTCGCCGGGCACCACCTTGCGGTCGCCTTCGCCCTTGATGGCCTTGATCGC
>SXHE01000027.1 GCA_005773755.1 Planctomycetia bacterium | reverse complement strand
CGTCGGTGACCGGCGACACGGTCGGCGATCCGCTCAAGGATACAAGTGGTCCGGCGATCAACCCGCTCATCAAGGTGATGAACATGGTGAGCCTGTTGGCGCTGCCGTTGGTGATCATGCACAACGTGAAGGACGGCCCCGGCAACTGGATGATCGGCGCAGCGGTGGCGGGAGTCGCGGCGCTGGCGGTCGCGTGGGCGTGGTGGCAATCGAAGAAGGACACCGCCGAAATGAACGCGATGGACCAACTGCCCCCGCCGAGCGACGGGAAGTGATCGCGGTTGCGGAGCGCACACATGGCGAAGGCGTTCGACGCGACCCTGAACACGCTGATCGACGACCACGTCGGGGACTGGGCCGCGTTTCTCGCGGCCCGGTGCGGCGTCCCGCCTGGGCCGGCGCACGTTCTCGACACGGACCTGTCCACCACACTCCAGGCGGATCGCCTGTTCCGCATCGACGGCGCCGTGCCGGCGGCCGTTCACCTCGAACTCGAATCGACCGGGCGGCTTGGGATCCCCGCGGAACTGCTCCGGTACAACGTCGCGGCGCACGCGGTCGCCGCGCTGCCCGTTCACAGCGTTCTGGTGCTCCTGCGCCCGAAGGCGACGGCCACCGACCTGAGCGGTCAACTCGACATCAACGGCGCGAACGGTGTGCCGTACCTCACGTTCCGCTACACGGTGGTGCGCGTGTGGCAGGAACCGCTGGCCGCGCTGCTTGCGGCCGGACCGGGTGTCGCACCGCTCGCGCTGCTCACGAACGAGGCCGCCGCGGACTTGCCTGCCGCGTTCGGGCAGTTCCATCAGCGGTTGAAGGCGAGCGGCGTTCCAGATAACGTGGAGCGTGGGCTTCTCGGTTCGACGTTCGTGTTGTGCGGCCTGCGGTATCAGCCGGCCCAGATCGAGGCCCTCTACCGGAACCTGAGCATGACACTCGAAGACTCCACGACCTACCAACTGATCTTCGGCAAGGGCGAAGCCCGCGGGGAAGTTCGCGGGCGCGCGGCGGAAGCTCAATCGCTCGTACTCCTCCTCGGCGGGCAGCGGTTCGGCACGGCGGCGCCACCGGTCGAGGCCGCGGTGCGGGCTGTTTCGGACCCCGCGCGGCTCGAGCGCATGGCGGCCCGGTTGCTTAGCGCGACCGACTGGAACGACCTGCTCGCCACTCCGTAAGCGCGAGCCGCGAAGTAGCGGACCGTCGCACAATCGGGTAACCTGCTGAAGGTCGGGCGCTCATGCGCCCGGTCCTCAGTTCGTTTCCTCTGCTCGGAGGACGCCCGATGGACCGCCAACACTTGCTTCGGCTTGGGCTGTTTGTCGCGTTTGTTGCCGGAGTCATTCTGTTGATCGCGAACCTCAATGTTCGCAATCAGCAGCCCGTCACTACGACCGAGGAACCCCCACCGCCCGCAAGCGGTACTCCCATCGACGAAACGACGGTTCAAGCCTGGAAGAGGGCCGGGCTTGAGTTGAAGCCCGCTGAGTCGCTCGCGGATGGTTCGCTGCCTACCTTCGGGTGGGGTCAGGGCGGAGTCGCTGTGGATCTGACGAACCTCCCCGCGGTCCGGGTTCCGTTCGCGCTCGATCTCAGCCACAACTCCCGCGTAACCGACAAGGGCTTGCGGCACCTTGCGGGTCAGGAGAACCTCACTTTCCTGGACCTGAGTCACACCAAAGTGACGGACGAGGGGATGGAGTTCTTGGCCGGGCTGAAGCAGTTGAAGCGGCTCTCGCTGCGCGGAACGGACGTGTCGGACGCGGGGTTGAAGCACCTCACCGGTCTGGAGCAGCTCACTTGGATCAGCTTGACGGAGACGAGGGTGATCGGCACGGGGTTGCGACCTTTCGCCGGCCGCAAGTCGCTCACGATCTATGTCGCGTCTCGCGGTGCTCACGTGACCGACGAGAAACTGAAGGCCCTCGCGGACAACGAGATGCTGTACCTGCTCACCCGAACGTCGTCGTGGGTGAAAGATCACCCGACGCGCGACGAAGACGTCTCCGGCCTCCACCTCGAGGGCGCGCCGGTCACCGACGCGGGACTGCAATACCTCGCGCGATTAGCGAACCTCAAGTCCCTCACCCTCAATGAGACGAAGGTGACGGGGGAAGGGCTGAAGCACCTCGCGGGGTTGCAGCACCTCAACCGCGTCGATTTGCATAAGGCCGACACCACCGCCGAAGGCTTGAAACAACTCGCCACACTGAAGCACCTGACGTCGCTCAACCTGGATGGAAGCCAGGTGACCGACACCGTTCTTGAGGCACTAGCCGAGAGCGGGCGCCTTCACGCACTTTCGCAAGCGGGTGGCGAGGGAAAGAACCCGACCAACGCCGCCGAGATCGTGTCCTTGGACCTCGCCAAGTCCAAAGTCACGCCGGCGGCGGTGAAGCACCTCGCGTTGTTGCAGCACCTTGAAACGCTTCACCTGAACGAGGCACTCGCAACAGCCGCCGTTTGGCAACACTTCCCCAAGATCAAAAACCTTGCCACTCACTACGAGTTTAAGTGGCCATCGGACGCACAGTTGCAGGTGCTGGTGACAGCGGGTTTCTTCCCGACCCGACCGAAGAGCGAGAGTACCTACGGGCACCGATACTGGACGAAATGCGACCCGAAGGAGGTTAAACACGCCGATTTGCGCGGCGCCAAAATCACCGGCGAAGGACTCCAACACCTCGCGGCCTGTGAGAACCTCTCCGCGCTGACGTTGGCGAGTTCAACCATCACGGAGTTGCACCACCTGAAATGGTTGCCCAAACTCACCTCGCTCGACCTTTCGGGGACACCGGTGACCGGGTTGGACGTGCAATACCTTGCTGATCTCAAGAGCCTCACCACGCTCAACTTGTACGGCACGCGTCTGACGGGTCTGGGTGTAATGCATTTCGCTGATCTCAAGAGCCTCACCACCCTCGACGTGTCCAGCGCGGAGTTGACGGATACGGGGTTGATGTATCTTGCGGGGTTGACGCGACTCACCCACCTCAAAGTCTCCTACAATCCGGTCACAGACGCGGGTGTCGAGAAGTTTCAGAAGGCGTTGCCGAACTGCAAATTCATTCGCTGACGCTCTCGGCTAACGGCTTCGCGTTGGCCCGCGGCGCGGCGCGCTGATACCCTAGTCCGCGTCTCCCTCCTCCGACGCGGACTCACATGGACCTGTTCGCTATCACGCTGTACTCACGCGACCCTGGCTCCGGGCGCATCCTGCTGCACGCGATGCCGGTTATGATCGTCGTGCTGTGCTGCCTCGCCATCGCGTTCCGCTACTACTCAGCGTTCCTCGCGGCGAAGGTCGCGGCGTTCGACGACACACGCGTCACGCCGGCGCACCGGCTCAACGACGGCCAGAACTACCACCCGACGAACCGGTGGGTGCTGTTCGGACACCACTTCGCGGCCATTAGCGGGGCCGGGCCGCTCATCGGGCCGGTGCTTGCAATTCAGTACGGCTTCGCGCCCGGTTTGGTGTGGCTCGTCATCGGCGTGTGCCTCGCGGGTGCCGTTCAGGACATGCTCGTGATGGCCGCGAGCGTGCGGCGCGACGGCAAGTCCATTGCCGAAATCGCGCGCCACGAGTTGGGCTACCCAGCCGCGATCGTCGCATCGGTCGCGATCTTGTTCATCGTGGTG